>CAZUJO010000089.1:0-10808 GCA_964619995.1 uncultured Leptospiraceae bacterium | reverse complement strand
CCCTCGCCCCGCAGGTGACGGTCCACGAACCTCATGGCAATCAGCTCGCTGTCGAACATATGAATCACAATTTCCTGGATCGTCCAGGTGTCGGCAACAGGCCGCGTATTGAGCTGAACCGGATTGAGGCCCTGGATCGCCTGCAGGAGGAGTCCCGCATCCTGTTTGTATTCCTCAACAATCTGTCTCATAGATCAAACCAGACCGGGCGGCCAAACAAGCAAGCCATTCACATTTTGATTGACGGGACACGCAACCGGGTACCTAACAGTGTTCGTTATGCCCAGGATCGAGCCTACTTTTGATTACCACGAAGCCATCACGCGCAAGGAACGTTCTTCCCGCTACATTCGAACCGCTTTCGATTATCTGGCTCAGGTGCAGGGAGAAGCCGCGCTCGATGAATTCCTGGCGGACGTGGGCATAGAGCGCAATTCATCGATTTTCAAGCATATCTATGATGATGAAAACTGGAATTCCTACCAGCTTGAGGTCTTTCTCTACGAGAACATCAAGGATCGCTTTGAAGATCCTTACAAAGCCATCTGGGAATTCGGCATTGCCTCCGGTTCAGGGAAGCTCGATCAGAAGGACACGCTGTTCACTTTCAAAATCAAGATCGCTCCTGTAGAAACCATCCTTCGAAAAATTTCCGAGCACACAGAAAGGGTAACCCTCGTTTCACAGACCAGCGCCGAGATTCTCAGCACTCCTTCGACCATTCTCAAAGGCGGCCGCTCGGCACGCATGCTGTACAAGTACAGCCGGCTCCCTAAGGAATTCCAGTACCCTTCGTGGACGTCGGTGGTGGCGGGCTTCGGCATTGCGTATGCGATGATTCGCTTTCGTAAAGGAATTCCCGCCGAACTCAAAATCACGCACTGGCCCAATCTACCGTCAGACCTTCCTTCCGTTGGAGGCAAGGTATATGAGTTCGACAAACAGACAAAGAACATAATTGAAAAGGAATCCGGCGCAGTCGTCGCAAACGCAAAGGATGGTCCATTTGAACTCGCCGGCGCCACGTGGAACAACGGGGATGAGGCAGTCGCACACTTCGAGTGGATTCCGGAGGGAATTCTGACCACGCTTGCGAAACTGACGATTCACCGGCGCGCGACGAAGCGCGAAGAGGCTTTGCAGACGCTCCGCTCCCAGATCGTGGAAGAACTCACGGGTCAGCATCAGAAGCAGCTCGCCGCATACAAGGCGGAACTGTCAGAGAAAACGAGACTGATTCAGGAACAGATGGAACGCATCCATCAGATGAAAGTCCAGCAGGATGGAGACTACTTTCTAACGTCACTGTTGACGGGCCCGCTGATTGCAGATCGCAACAAGAGCGATGCGGTGCAAACTTCTATGCATGTTGAGCAGAAGAAGAAGTTCGAATTCCGAAAATGGAAATCTGAAATCGGAGGCGATGCCTGCATCACAGACCAGGTTCAGTTACGCGGCCGCAGCTATACCGTCTTTCTCAACGGCGATGCGATGGGAAAATCCATGCAGGGCGCCGGTGGAGCGATTGTGCTGGGCGTGATCTTTCATACCTATTTGAATCGTTCGCGCTTCTCTTCCTACCAGAAGCAGAAAAGCCCGGAGCTCTGGCTGCGCGATGCGGCCCTCGACCTGCAGAATGCTTACATGTCGTTTCAGGGAAGCATGTTTGTTTCTCTCGTAATGGGTCTTGTGGACGAGCAGTCCGGACTCATGTACTTTATCAACGCGGAACACCCGTGGATTGTTCTGCTTCGCAAAGGTAAAGCGCAGTTCCTCGGCGAAGATATGCTGGTCCGTAAGATCGGAACTCCTGGCGTCGAAGAAAGCCTCAGAATCCGCACGTTTCAACTGGAACAGGGCGACTGCGTATTCATTGGCAGTGATGGACGCGACGATCTCGAAATTGGAAAGGAGGGAGAGACGCGCATCATCAATGAGGACGAAACCCTGTTTCTGCGCACGGTTGAGCAGGCAGAAGGCAGGCTTGACCTCATCGTAGAAAAACTGAAGGAAACCGGGAAGATCACGGATGACCTTTCCATTCTGCGCGTTGAGTTTCAGGGCACGACCGGCGGCCTCAGCAGCGCCGACTCCGATTACAGGTCGGCGATCCGTCAGGCAATCGGTCTCGGGCGCATGGGTAAACTGAAAGATGCAACGCAGATTCTCGAATCTCTCTATCGAAATCATCCGGATCGAGTCGAGCCGCTGCGCTATCTCGGACGCTTGCAGTATGTTCAGAAGTCATATCCTGAAGCCGCCGAAACTCTGAAGGAATTTTTCGCAAAGCATCAGGGCGACAGCGCCGTTCAATATCTGATTGCGCGCGCATGCAAGCTCGCCGGTCAGTTTGCTGAAGCCATTGATTACGGGGAGCGCTGCATGCTGCGCGAACCGGATCATTTGAACAATTTACTGAACCTCGCGGACTCGTACAGGCTGGCCGGAAACGATGACCGGGCGAAGCAGATTCTGGCGCGCGCGATTCAGATTGCTCCTGATCATTCAGGAACTCGCAAGCTCGAACAACTGATCCGACCACATAACGACCATTAGGCGATTGTTCGGGGGGCCTCAAGGGAGACCCGTGCGGGCCGGTCATTTAGAATCCGTAATTGTCGCGTGAATGCTTTCGCGTGAAGGGCAGGCCGAGGCAGGATGCCGACAGCGGGCTGCTATTCGCCCATGTGGCGCAGGAGCTTGCAAGAATAGAAGACACGCAAACGTTCAGAGCGGTTTCGGAGACCGGGAAAATTACCGGCAAAGTCAGGAACTGACCGTAGCCGCACTGCGCGTTCTTGAGAGCGACTGCCGCCACAATGCGCGTGTTTGCATCCTCGGGCTCAAGATATTCATCCTTTGAAGTCGTACAAAAGGAGAGCGTCGCAAATGCAAGAATCGCGGCTCTTCTTTTCATATCCACAAAAGAGAACCTCCTGGAACCTGGACGCGTGAATCTCGATTCGCGCAAAGCAGCCGGCGCCCTGCTGGTTTTCCTGTCTGCCGTCGCGTTTTCCGCCAAAGCAGTCATCGTGAAGCTGGCCTTCAAAGGTCCCGTGGACGCAATTACGCTTCTAACGCTTCGCATGATTTTCTCTTTTCCATTCTTCGCGGCCCTGGCCATACTATCGAGCAAGAATTCCTCATACGCGACTCCCTCGCGCCGTGACTGGGGACTCATCATCTTCTGCGGAATTGTGGGATATTATCTCGCCAGTCTCTTTGATTTTCTTGGTTTGCAGTATATTTCCGCCGGCCTTGAGCGGCTCATTCTTTTTACGTACCCTACCTTCGTCGTTCTCTTCTCGTTTTTCGCATTCAAGCAGCGCATCAGTTTGCGGATTTTCGGAGCGCTCGTCCTCACCTACCTGGGCATTGGTTTCGTATTTGTCCATGACCTGGGCCGGGTGGGCGCCGCGGCTCCCCCTGGAGCCGTTCTCATCCTTCTGAGCGCTCTCACATACGCCCTCTATCTTGCCGTTGGCGGCCGCTTGATTGTTCGGCTGGGTTCGATGCGGTTTGCGTCGCTGGCTCTCCTGGTCTCAGTCCTTGCTGTTGTGCTCCACTTTACGCTCACAAGGCCTCTGCATATTCTGTGGGAACTGGACGCGCGAACCTATGCATACGCATTCTTCATGGCCGTGGTTTGCACGGTGCTGCCAACCATGCTTCTGGCGTCTGGCATTCGACGCATCGGATCGAGCCCGGCCGCCATCATTGGAAGTGTCGGTCCGATTTCCACGATCGTTCTCGCCTGGTGGTTTCTTGGAGAGGATTTCGATCTAACACATGCTGCCGGAACGTTGCTCGTTCTCACGGGCGTTCTGATCGTCAGCTTACAGGGAAAAAGAGAGCCCGCGTAATCACGGAGAGCCGGAAGACTGCGAATGATAGGTCGCATCTGCGATGGAACTGTAGTCGTTTTCCGCATGTCCCTGGTTCATGGCCCTGTCAAAGACTGACTTGATCGCAAACGCAGCAGGCAGTTCCGCTCCTGCCTGCATCGCGAGATGGAGCGCATGATTCAGGTCTTTGTTCATGTTCTTAAGGGAGAAGTGCGTTTCATAATTCCGGGACAATACAAAGGGGAGTTTGAAGTCAGAAATTCCGGATCGTGCGGCCGACTGGTCCAGGATCTCTTTCATGGTTTCACTCTGAATTCCGAGACGCTTTGCAAGCGAGAATCCTTCAATCAGGATCTGCAGCGTGCCTGCCTGAATCATGTTCAGTGCAATCTTCGCGCGCTGCCCGTCGCCGACCTTGCCGCAGCGCACGACTGATTTGCCCGCAGCGTCAAATACTGGTTTGCCCGCCATATAGTCTTCGTCGGAGCCGCCCATCATAAACAAAATCTTACCATCGCGCGCGGCCAGTTTGCTGCCCGTCATGGGCGCATCAAAAAATCGCACCTGCTTCGCGCGAAACGCGTTCATCAATTCAAGCGTGAGATCGGGCGAAGTCGTTCCAACATCCATCACGGTCCCGCGCACGGCAGAGAGAAAGCCTGGCTCAAGGACGTTGGAACGGACCACTGAATCGTCGGTCAGACAGAGCACCGTCAGCTCGGCGCCTTTCACGCAGTCCACCGGGGTTACAAACAACGAGATTTGATCGTTCAAGATATCCTGAACCTTTTTCGGACTGCGCGAGTAAATGCGAACCTCGTGTCCTTGCTTGCCAAGATTGGCAGCAATGCCTTTTCCCATGATGCCCGCACCGATGATGGATATGATCATAAGCGCAGTCTGCGCTGTCGCATCCAGCGTCGAACGAATTTCGGCGCAAACTCCTTGCATTTGCGCCGGCACGGCGTATTTGAGCTCATGCGTGCAATTCTCGTTTTCCTGTTTGCTCTGACCGCCTGTTCGCCCTCAGGCCCCAAATTTCCGGACACGTTTCATCCCCCATTCCCGGCGCCGGAAATCGCTTTGAAAGGCGCAAACGGAGCTTACACATTTCCTGCCGATCTCGCAAAGAACAAGCAGGCTGTGACTCTCGTTTTTTTCGGTTTCACGCACTGTCCGGACATCTGTCCCACAACACTTCTCCGCCTCTCCAAAGCCGTCAGCGCGCTGACTCCTGATCAACAGAAGCAAATCCGAGTCCTCTTCATTTCGATCGACCCGGAACGGGACACGCCGGAAGCCGCGGCCCAGTACGCGGCAGGCTTTCATTCAGGCTTTACGGGGCTTTCAGGCACAAGGGCAGAGATTGACCGGGTAAAGACGGCCTTTGGTGCTATGAGCACAAACGAAGGCGGCGAAATCTCACACACATCTTCTATATACTGGATCGATGGAGAAGGCAAGGTGCGCAAAACCATCCGCCAGAACTTCGAAGCCGCCGATTTGACCCATGATCTTGCGCTCGCCGCCGGGCAGAAAGAAGTCAGGTGAATGGCCGGCGATCCGGCGTCGATTTTTCGTACAGGCAACGGTTTGACATAAATTCGTAACCCTTTTCAATGAGTCTGTCTCCATACACAGGAGATAATATGTCAAACATAGCTTCGGCAAAGCGGCTCAAGAAATTGGTTGTAAGACTCGCAGAAGACCAGCTCGAAATCGAAAAAGCGCTTCGCCTTCGTTACGAGGTATTCAATCGCGAGATGGGCGAGGGTCTCCCTCAATCGGCTTCTACCGGGAAGGATCGCGACGAGTTCGATTTGTTCTGCGACCATCTCATCGTCGTGGATGAAGCGCGCGACCAGGAGGTCGTGGGGACCTATCGCATGCTCACCAAGACGCGGGCCCTTGCGAACATAGGCTTTTACTCGGCGCGTGAATTTGATCTAACGAACATCTACAAGCTTCCTTACGAAATCGCAGAGGTTGGCAGAAGCTGCGTGCATCCCGAATATCGCGACGGCAGCGTGATCTCACTGCTCTGGAGCGGCATTGCTTCGTATATTCAGACCAATCAAATTCGCGTGCTCATGGGCTGCGGGTCCCTGCACTCGACTGATGCGGCGGAAGTCAACGAGGTCTATGCATATCTGCGCGAGGAAGGCCGCATCGTTGACGAAGAGCTTCGTGTCTCACCAACCGAAGAGTTTCGCCATCCAGGGTTTCGCAGCATCGAACTGCACGGTGACCGCAAGGCAGTCGCGAAGCGACTTCCTCCGCTCATCAAAGGCTACATGCGCCTCGGCGCGCAGATCGGCGGTGAACCGGCTCTCGACAGAGAATTTGGAACCACGGATCTGTTTATCTACTTTGATGCGCAGGGAATCACGAATCGCTACGGTAAACGATTCGATGTGTGACGCTCCCCATTCCGGCTGACGGCCTCCGCTCAGCCGGAATAAAGGACCGGGAGCCTCGTAAACCGGCTCAACAGTCCACGATACCGGACAATCACTTCTGCCTTCTTTTCGCTTGGTGGATTAAACAACCCGCGCTTGCTCAGAAGTCGCTTTGGATTGCGCTTAACGTCAGACCAGGTGCCTATCTCAAGTGTGAATGGAAGCATTCGTGCGCGCCGGTCGGGGCGTTTTGAAATCGATTCCTCGTAAACCCTGTCCCAGAGATCGCCGTGCACTCGATACGCCTGGCTCTGGGGTTCATAAACAATCCCGTCGCCTTCAGTTTGAATCATCTGAGTGAGTTTTCGAAACAGATAGTGATCCGGAGGCGGCATCTTTTGTCCGGCAAAAGGCCACCAGACGGAATCAATGACGCCGAATCCCGAATGAACATCCAGGATCGGGAAGATCCCCTTCTTCACGTTCGAAAATCGCTCATGAAAGAAACGCAGCAGACTGCGCGTTTCGGGCTGCAGGCTGTGGCCTCGAAAGTACGGGAGTGATTTGGACAATCTATGTCCGCCAAAGAATGGAACGACCGCCTCGCCATCGCGCCCGCTGTTCCGCATAAGATCCACGCTGGCCGGATTCGAGCGCCGCTTCATGGCAACGCCGCCAGGATTGATGATGGGAATGCAGGCGATTGCCGTATCGCCGTCCATGAGGGCCTGCAGGGTTTCATGGTCCGGGCCTTCAAAAATATTCTCCAGAAAATCGAGCAGGATTCGGATTCCGATGGTCTCAAGTCCGTGGACGCCGGCCGTGAAGCCGACGCAGGATCGCTGGAATGCTGCAGGCTTGCCGATGCAGAGCGAGTGGATGGGAAAACGAAAACCGGTAGGGCTCTTCGCGGAAAAACCAATCTGCTGAACCGTCGCAAGTTTCCCCGCCAGCTTGGCGATACGAAGCACGCGGGCCTCGTATCGATTCAGTCGTCTCAGTCCGCGAAGCGAGGGCACCGATTAACGGTTCGTAAGCGCACTTACTCCGGGAAGCTCTTTTCCTTCCAGAAATTCCAGAGATGCGCCGCCGCCCGTGGAAACGTGACTGACGCTTTCCTCGAGTCCGGCCTTCTCAATCGCCGCGGCGGAATCTCCGCCTCCGATGATCGTTATTGCACCCTTCTTTGTTGCCTGCGCAAGTGCATCGGCTATCTTAAAGGTTGCAACAGCGGTGTCAGGAATTTCGAAAACGCCCAGTGGACCGTTCCAGAGAACCGTGCCGGCGCCTAACACGGCTTCAGCGAAAATGGTAACCGTCTGCGGTCCCGCATCTAGGCCGATCCATCCGGCGGGAATCTGATTTGCAGGAACGGTTTTCAGCGTTCCCACTTTTCGGGCTTCAAAATCAAATGCGTCTGAAACCACGCAGTCTACAGGCAGTTTCAGTTTGGAACCGGCCTTTGCAAGGAGAGCTTTCGCCACATCGATCTTGTCTTCTTCGCACAGCGAGCTGCCGATCTCAAGACCCTGTGCCTTGTAGAACGTGTAAGCCATCCCGCCGCCGATCAAGAGCGCATCCACCTTCGGAAGAAGGGACTCGATCACGTCGATCTTGCTCGATACTTTAGAACCACCAAGGATCGCAACAAATGGGCGCTTTGGATTGTTAACGGCGCCGCCGAGATAATCGAGTTCTTTTTGTAACAGGAAACCGCTCGCCGACTGCTTCACGTGTTTCGTGATGCCTTCCGTTGATGCGTGGGCGCGGTGCGCTGTTCCAAACGCATCGTTCACATACAGTTCACCCAGACTCGCGAGCTCCTTCGAAAATCCCGCATCGTTGCCTTCCTCTTCCGGATGGAAGCGCAGATTCTCAAGCAACAGGACATCGCCGTCCTTCAGCGCTGCAGCTGCGTTTCTTGCCTCTTCGCCGATGCAGACAGGAATCGTCTTTACCGGTTTTCCAAGAAGCTTTCCAAACGCCTCGCCGACGGGTGCCAGGCGCATGGAATCCACAGGCTTTCCTTTCGGGCGACCCAGGTGAGACATCAGAATCACGCGCGCCCCGTTCTTCACGAGGTATTCTACCGTTGGCAGGCTTGCGCGAAGGCGTTTGTCATTCTCCACAACGCCGCCTTTCAGCGGCACATTGAAGTCGACGCGAACCAGAACCTTTTTGCCGGTCACATTGAGGTCTTTGACTGTCAGCTTGTTCATATCCTTCGCCCTCGCGCGCCTGAATTATTTTACGGTGCTCATGTGTTGAATGAGATCCACGAGCTTATTCGAGTAACCCCATTCGTTGTCATACCAGGAGACAAGTTTCACAAACGTGTCGCTCAGCTGAATGCCTGCGCCCGCGTCGAAGATGGAAGTGCGTGCATCACCCAGGAAGTCGGAGGAAACAACTTCGTCTTCGGTGTAACCGAGAATTCCTTTCAGTTCGCCCTCGGATGCTTCCTTCATGGCCTTCTTGATGTCGTCGTACTTCGCGGGCTTCGCGAGGCGCGCCGTAAGATCCACAACAGAAACGTCTGCAGTCGGAACGCGGAAGGACATGCCGGTCAGTTTTCCGTTCAGGTCCGGGATGACCTTTCCAACGGCTTTTGCCGCGCCGGTAGATGAAGGAATGATATTCTGATACGCTCCACGGCCGCCTCGCCAGTCTTTGTGCGAAGGGCCGTCGACTGTCTTCTGAGTTGCTGTTACGGCGTGAACGGTAGTCATTAGACCTTCGAGAATTCCCCAGCGGTCATGCACCACTTTCGCGAGAGGCGCGAGGCAGTTCGTTGTGCAGCTTGCGTTCGAAACAACGGTCATGTCTGCTTTGTAAGTCTTGTGATTCACACCCATTACAAACATGGGAGCATCCGCAGAAGGAGCAGAAATCACCACGCGCTGTGCTCCGGCTTTGATATGAGCGGACGCTTTTTCTGTTCCTGTGAACAGACCGGTTGACTCGATGACAATTTCCGCGCCAACATCTCCCCACTTAAGGTTTGCCGGATCTTTTTCGGCGGTTACGCGAATCTTTTTTCCATTAACGTAGAGCTGGCCGTCTTTTGCTTCCACGGTTCCGTTGAAGGCCCGGTGCGTGGAATCGTACTTCAGCATATAAGCCATGTAATCCGCGTCGAGCAGGTCGTTGATGCCGACGACTTCGATGTCTTTTCTCTCCAGTGCGGCCCGGAAAGCGAGGCGGCCGATTCGGCCAAATCCATTGATACCAATCTTCAACATATGAGTCTCCTGATTTCTAACTGGCCGGCGGCAACCCGGTACGCAAGCGGATTTTCGGAATTACTTGCCCACGCAAAACGTGGAGAAGATGCGGCCGAGGATCTCCTCGTTCGTAATCCTGCCCGTGATGCTGCCAGCATGTTCCAGCACGTCATCGAGCTCAATGGCAGTGATCTCGTCAGGCGCATTCTGCCGCCACAGATCTATGATCTTTGTCAGATTTTCCTTCATCTTCGAAAGATGAAACCGATGACGATCTTCGAGAAGCAGCGGTTCGCGGGCTTCCGGGGCCGACAAAACGATCGATTGGATGGCACGTTCCAGAACCTCTATGCCTTCGCCTGTCTTACACGAAATCTGAATCCAGCCTTCGCCGGCTTCAACGGAAGGATGCCGCGCATCGATCTTGTTGAGAACGTGAATCACATTCGGCCTATTCAGGTCGGCTGCCGGGTCATACGGTGGACGCGAGGCGTCGATGACGTGAAGCACCAGAGTGCTCTGCTCCATCTCGCGGATGCTGCGCCTTACACCTTCTCTTTCGATTTCGTCTTCTGTTTCGCGGATTCCAGCCGTGTCGACCAGGCGCACTGGAATCCCGGCCAGCTGAAGCTCTTCAGAAAGAGTGTCTCGCGTCGTTCCGGGCACCGGCGTTACGATCGCGCGGTCGTATCCAAGCAGCCGGTTCAGGAGCGACGACTTGCCGGAGTTCGGCACGCCGACAAGAGCAACACGAATGCCTTCTCGAATCCGGCCGGTAGCGGATCCGCGGCGAAGGAGCCAGTCAATCTCCTCGATCAACTTGCGCACGATTTGTTCTCTGGCTTCTCTCGTTTTGAAAGTCAGATCTTCGGTAGAAAAATCAACTTCGGCTTCTGTCTCCGCTTTCAATCCGATTAAATCCGCGCGAAACCTGGACATTCTGCGAAGGAGCTCGCCTGAGTGCATCGTTCGCGCCGCAGAGAGTTCGAATTCGCTTCGCGCTTCAATCAGCCGGGCGACCGATTCGGCTCTCGTCAGGTCCATCTTCCCGCTGCGAAATGCGCGCGATGTAAACTCGCCCGGTTCCGCCGGCCTTACTCCCTCAACGCCGCATAACGTGTGAAGCGCTGTTCTCAGAAGCAGCGGATTTCCATGCATCGTAATCTCCGCGCTGTCTTCTCCGGTGTAGGAGGCGGGCCCGGAAAAATAGATGGCAGTGACGTCATCGATCGCGCCTCCCTGCGCATCGTACAGGGTCGCGTAGAAGCAATGACGCGGGTGTTCTGCAAAATCCGGCACGGATTTGCTGGAACGGATAAAGGATTTTAGCAGATTAAGGG
>CAZUJO010000088.1:0-10870 GCA_964619995.1 uncultured Leptospiraceae bacterium | reverse complement strand
ATCATCGACATCGCACACAAAGGCAACAACACGCACATCTTCGCGGGCTACGGCTTCATTGCCGAAGACGCTGAGTTCGTGGAGGAAATTGAAAAGGCCGGCCTTGGTTTTATGGGACCGGCTTCCAACGTGCACAAGCAGGCTGGCGCCAAGGATATGGCGAAGAAACTGGCGCGAAAACTGAACCTGTCGGTTACGCCCGGTCTCGACAACGTTTCCGCTCTGGCTCTCCTGACGAAAGCCGGCGGCGAAAAGGGCCTGGAGAAGCTTGCGGGCGATCACGGACTCGACTATTCGGACGCGAAGAAACGCGCCGGCGCCGATGCCGACGCAGCCGAAGTTGCGGAGCAAATCCTGGAAGAAGCCTACGCGAAGCGCATCGGTCTTCTCACTGTGAAGGATCTGCAGACAGAAGCGCGCGTACAGCTTGAAAAGCTCTTCAAAGAAAATCCAGGCCGCAGATTCCGCCTCAAGTACATTGGCGGCGGCGGCGGAAAAGGACAGCGCATTGTTTCCGCTCCCGACCAGGTCGAGAACGCCGTGCAGGAGGTCCTTGCTGAGTCGAAGGCTACAGCGGACTCGGACAACAAGAACTTTCTCATCGAACTGAACATTGAGAAGACGCGGCACAATGAAATTCAGCTTCTCGGAAACGGAACCTGGTCGATCGCTCTTGGCGGCCGCGATTGTTCCCTGCAGATGCACGAGCAGAAGCTCGTCGAAATTTCCATCACAGACGAACTCTTCGCGACTGAGATCCAGCTTGCAGAAGGGCGCGGACATAAAGACCACGCGAAGACCCTCGCTGCCGATCGCGAGCTTCTCGCGCGCATGGAAAAGCAGGGTGAACAGTTCGGGCAGGCGACCGGACTGAATTCTGCTTCTACATTCGAATGCATTGTTGCCGGAAATGATTTCTACTTCATGGAAATGAACACGCGGATCCAGGTCGAGCACCGCGTAACCGAGATGGTTTATTCTCTGCGGTTTGAAAACCCGGCCAACAAGAATGATTTCTTCATCGTTGAGTCCCTTGTGGAAGCGATGGCGCTCTGTGCCGCGCACGGATCCCGCCTTCCGAAACCCGAGCGAATCAAGCGAAACGTGGCAGGCGGCGAAATTCGTCTCAATGCGCAAAACGAAGCGCTGCAGCCTTCTTCCGGCGGTCTGATTGAATTCTGGTCCGCTCCGGTTGAGCATGAAATCCGCGACGATCAGGGGATCTGCGAAGTAAACCCCGATACGGGCCGATTCATTCACTACTATCTGGCCGGCGCTTACGATTCAAACATCGCTCTGATCGTCAGCTATGGAAACAGCCGCCGCGAAAATCTGGACCGTCTGGCGGACATTCTGCGCCGCATGGAGCTTCGCGGGTCTGATCTTTCAACCAACCGTGATTTCCATTACGGTATCTTGAATTTCTGCCTCGGTTTGCATCCGATGCTGAAGCCGGACACAAAGTTTGTTCTTCCGTATCTGGCCGCAGTCGGCGCTCTCGTAAAAGAGATCGAATCTGTGGATCCCGAATCTGCGTTCTCGTCTCTTCGCAAACGCTATTCGCAGAATCACGGGAAACCAGGAGACCAGGTAGTCGGCCAAAAGCTAACACTGGTTACGCGGCCCGTCGAGCAGCTGCTTTCGAGGCCGCACCTCTGCATGGGATGGCTTGTGCTGAATCATCGGAGATCGTTCCGCATCGAGAACGGCAGAGTTGTGTGGCTCAGAAATCCAATCTACGTCCTGCGCGATCTCTATCATTATCTGCGCCTCGAACCGCGCGAAAACGCGCCGCCTTCGCACGTAATCTGGGATCATGATCTGGATCTTCTGAACGAAGCGTGCGAATTTGCGGCCGGTCTGGAAAAAGCCGCTGGAATCGACGCAGAACAGGCATTCCAGGACAGCCTTCTGAAATCGGAAGAGAATCCCTATGCGAAATTTGTAGAACTCGACCGCGATCTTCGGTCCGCGAATCAGTCTTCTGCTTTTGCGCAGTCGATCAATCGCCGCGGTCCGGATGTATTTGCAAAGGCCTGCGCGGCCTACCTGGGATGGACTTCCGGACTTGAGCTGCTGGGCCTTGTAGTTCAGCTGGGGATTCGTTCGCACGTTCTCGAGTTTAGCGTCGGCGCGGATCTGGCTCCGATCACTCCGGACGTTTTCATGGACGCAGATCACCAGAAGCAGATGACGAGAGCGCTCGCTCCTCCCCCAAAGGCGTCCGCAGATCAGCTCGTGGCCGTTACGGGCGGTATGTTCTATTCCCAGGAATCCCCGGCGAGTCCGCCGTTCCTCTCTGTGGGTCACCACTTTGAAAAAGGCGATCCGATTTACATCATCGAAGTGATGAAGATGTTCAACAAGATCTACGCGGAATTCTCCGGAACGGTGGAAGACATCCTCGTGAAGGGAACGGGCACGGTCGTTCGCAAAGGACAGCCGCTGTTCCGCGTAAAACCTGATGAGGTCATTTACATCGAAACAGAGGACGAGCGCAACGCGCGTCGTCGCAAGCGCACGGAAGAAATCCTCGCTTCGGTTTGATGATTGCCGCTTGCCCTGGCGGGCAGGCGGACCTTCCTGTGCTCATGCAGCACGGGAACCATTCACATAACGATTCTTCATCGCACAGTCATGCTCCGCACGGACCGAGTCTCGGCGTGTCAGCGCCCTCCGCGCAAACGGAGCGCGCCCTCGATGAGCTGTCTTCGAGTCTGAACTGGTCCCTGGATGAACTGAAGCGCCTCGTTCGCATTCCCGGCGTGAGTTTTGACGGATTTGACGCATCGCAGGTGCGCGACAGCGCTTCCGCGACGGCAGAGCATATTGCAGCATGCGGTTTGAAAGACGTTGAGGTCATAGAATTCGGCGATGTCCACCCTTACGTTTTTGCGCAATGGATCGAGCATCCCGACCTGCCGACCGTTCTTCTTTATGCCCACCACGACGTGCAGCCTCCCGGCGCGGAAGAACGCTGGCACTCGAAGCCCTTTGATCCTGTGGAAAGAAACGGCCGTCTCTACGGACGCGGCACCGCCGATGATAAAGTCGGAATCATTGCGCACACCGCAGCGATCGCTGCTTTTCTGCGTTCTTCAGGGCGACTTCCGGTCAATATCAAGCTTTTGATTGAGGGGGAAGAGGAGATCGGGAGCGCTCATCTCGGTGAGTTCGTGCGGCGTCACAGGGAAAAGCTGCGCGCCGACTGCATGATCCTGACTGATTGCAGCAACATAGAGACGGGGATTCCCAGCATTACTACTTCGCTGCGCGGACTGGTTTCTGTGGATGTGGAGCTTCGCGGGCTTCCACAGCCCGTGCATTCCGGTTTCTGGGGCGGCGTCGTTCCTGATCCTGCGATTGCGCTGGCGCAGCTCCTTGCGAAGCTCACTGATGAAACCGGCCGAATCCGCATTCCCGGGATTCTCGATGATGTGAGGCCTCTTTCGCCTGCGGAGATGGCGGAGTTCTCTTCGCTGAATATGGAGAAGATCGTGCGCGCCGGAACGCAGCTGCCCGATCATCTTCCCCTGCGCGGTTCCCCCGAGGACCTCGCAAAGCTGCTGTGGCGCGAGCCCAGCCTGAGCGTGCTCGCTCTGCAGAGCGGGTCGCGAAAGATGGTGGCGAACATCATACAGGACGGCGCATGGGCCCGTGTTTCCATGCGCATTGTGCCGGATATGAAACCCTTGAAGGTGCAGCAGATGCTTTCCGATTTCCTGCGCGCGCAGTGTCCGGCGGGTTTTGAAATCAGCGTTGTCCCTGAAGTTGCCGCAGACTGGTGGACGGTTCAGAATCCAGCCGATCCCGTATACGAAATCGCTGCGCGCTCGCTCGAAAAGGGCTACGGGCAGAAGACGCGATTCGTCGGCTGCGGCGCGAGCATTCCTTTCGTGCAGCCGCTTTCGCAGGAGTTAGGCGGCATTCCTGCCGTGCTCCTGGGAGTGGAAGATCCGTACAGCAATCCTCATTCTGATAATGAAAGCCTTCACCTCGGAGACTTTCGAAAGATCCTCACAAGCCAGGTTCACATGCTTGGCGAACTGGCACGTTACCGGCGAGGGTAAGGCTGAGTTCGTCGCCCCGCGCCTCGCCGGCTCAGTTCGCTCCGATGCGGCCAATGTGACATAATATCTTACAGGGAACATTGGGAGCTGACGCCCTCCTTCCAGCCTGCCCGCGCCATGCGACAGAATCCGGGGGCTTGCCTGCATTTTTTCGCTCTCGCTTTCAGGCGGTTCCACGGTCATTTATGCGACCATCGTCGGATTATGTCACATTAGCCCTTGCAGAGAATGCTTGACAGAGCTAAAAATTGCGCTCCGCGATGTGACATAATCCAGAGGCATTATGTCACCTGATTTATCATAAACTATTAAAGAAAATTAAGGTTTATCTATCTATAGTGATGCGGTCACAGCGCGAGTTCGCGGATCTCGGCCGTTTTCATGTGAGGGAGACTTCGGTGTGCGGATGGATCAAGTCCTGCAGCATGCGCCAGCAGAATCTGGCAGACGTCGCCATGAGCCACGAGCAGCACAGTTCCGTGCGCTTCGTGTTTGAACTGATTCAACAGCTCCAGACAGCGTGTGAGCACGGATGAAGGAAGCTCGACATTGAGGCCGGGCGCTTCCTGTCTTGCGTCCTTCGCCCAGACCTTCTCGTAGTTCGAATCCGCAAGTCCGTCATAGTCTCCGAAGAACCGTTCGCGCAGGAGAGGCGTTGGCTGGAGAGGAGGAGATATTCCGCGGCTCAGAAGGATTTCATCGCGGACGATTTCTGCCGTTTCGCGCGCCCGTTTGAAATCGGAGGAATAGATAATGTCAGGCGCGATGCCGCTCGCGCGAATGCTCTGCGCTGCCTGCTCGCGGCCGACGGCTGTAAGACCGAAGGAGGTCGTTCCTGCGCCGGGTGAGGATACAATGATCCCCTGGATGTTTGCCTCGCTCTGGCCGTGACGCATGAGGTAGAGTCGCCGGGGCATGGTCCTGCGTGAAAGAATGCCCGTTATGCGCAAGCGAAAGAGGCTCGCCGCCGGAATGCCCGGGGGAACCTTTGGGCGTGGCCGGGCCGGAACGAATTGTATGCCTCACAGAGGAAACCACGGAGCTGCTGTATCTTCTGGGCGAAGAGAGGCGCATCGTCGGCATCACTGCCTATACGGTTCGGCCTCCGCGGGCAAAGCAGGAAAAGCCCGTCGTCAGCGCATTCATCGGCGGGAGCGTGGAGAAGATCAAGGCGCTTGAGCCGGATCTGGTGGTTGGCTTTTCCGACATTCAGGCGGAATTTGCGCGAACGTTAATCGCCGAAGGGCTGAACGTTCTCATCACCAATCAGCGGTCGATCCATGAAATCTTTGAAACGATGATGCTGATCGGCAGGATTGTAAATCGAGGCAGTGAGACCGAAGAGCTTGTCTCGGGCTTTCGCGAGAAACTGAGGCGCACCGAGGATTCTCGAAGCGCCGAGCGCCCCGCTGTCTTTTTTCAGGAATGGGACGATCCGCTGATCTCATGCATCGAGTGGGTCAGTGAACTCATTGAGATTGCTGGAGGCATGGATATCTTTGCCGGGCGCCGCGGCGCGATGGCGCGCGACCGAATCGTGACGATTGAGGAAGTCATCCGGCACGATCCAGAGGTAATCATCGGTTCCTGGTGTGGAAAGCCCGTGAATCATGCCTGGGTTACCGGGCATCTTGGAGAGACTCGTGCTGTAAAGGCGGGTCGTGTGGTCGAGGTCGATTCATCGATCATTTTGCAGCCGGGACCGGCATTGTTTCTGGAAGGAATTGACGCGATTGTGAGGGCGGTGCGCGGCGAAGGCCGCTGAAAAAGGCGCGCTGCCCCCCGGCAACGCGCCTGCGAGTTACTTGCTCATCCAGGCGAACTGGCGCGTCTGATCCGGCTTTGCTGCTGCGCAGATTTTCACATTGGCAGCAGTCGAGCAGGAGGACGTTCCGGAGATCTTGCATCCTGATTTGGTGCAGGAATCCCGGGTGCCGCGGCATTGCTGCGCGCCCTGG
The DNA here is from genome assembly GCA_964619995.1 of uncultured Leptospiraceae bacterium. Lineage (GTDB taxonomy): Bacteria > Spirochaetota > Leptospiria > Leptospirales > Leptonemataceae > JAEUSB01. Next base: position 4,842 of record CAZUJO010000088.1, on the reverse strand, counting down.
CATGCACCTTTGCTTTCGCGGCCGCAGCTGAAGCAGGTTTCCGCGTTCAGCGTGACCGCCGGAGCAATCATGCCCACGAACAATACTAACAGAAGGGTTTTCTTCATAAGTGTTTCTCCCGGCCAGATCGTGCGCGGGAAAAGAGACTCGTCAATTCTGTTTGAGGCGCGGCGGAGGTTGGGGTGGATAAAAAAAAAGCCGTAGATTCAGACCGAATCTGGCTGAATCTACGGTTTATTTTGCAGGGATCAGGAGCACTCGACCGGCGCCAATGGCGTCGTTTTCGCCCAGTGTTTCCAGTTTGATGCCTGTGTTGCCAGGAAGCTTTTTCACGTCCTCAATTCGGGACTTGTTCAGATCGAGGATTTCTTTCCAGCGATCTTTGCTGCCGAGCTGCTTTTCTGCGATTTTCGCGAGAGTATTCACTCCGGCCACGACCTTAAACTGAGCAGGAGCCGCCGTAGGAGTTCCCTGAGGCTGACTGATCTGCGCATTTTCTGATGGTTGTGAAGGAGCTTGTTCTTTCTTGCCGCCTTTAAAGAGGAAGAAGATTAGAACAACGGCGACGATGCCGCCGAGTCCCACGAGAAGAAGGGGGGAAGAAGACTTCCCTTCTCCCCCCGCTGTGTGTTCAGAACTGACAGTAGATGAAAAGGTGGGGACCGTATCTTCTACGCCAGAGTACCCCCCTTCGGATTCAACCGAAAGGGGCGAGCCGGGGCCTGTTCGGCCTCGCTTTTTCTTTTTGCCGGCTTTCTTGCCGGACTTTTTACCGGCTTTTTTGCCGGATTTCTTACCAGATTTTTTAGCTGCCATGGGTCCAATACGACATAATCCAGAAAACCAATCAATCATTTTTTTGTATGTACACTCTCTAAAGCGAAAAAAATTTCATTTTTTTAGTTTTTGATGCTCATCGCGCGCATTGAATCGCGCATTTCGCATTTGATTTCACAAAATGAATGCAAATGCGGCGCGCAACAACGCGTACACGAATCATTTTGTGTCATCAACGTATCGAAACATGCGTTGGATGAATGAAACGATGGCGCGGATCACATCGATCACGCTGCATTGTCTCACAATTCTCTGTTGGAAGATCAAATCAGATCGCATGACGCGTTCTGATTCGCGCAAAATCATCGCGAGAGGGATCGGAATCCCGAAAACCGGCGTGCGACGGAAGCAAAAGTTGCGCAAACCCGCGCGCTAGAACTCGTTATCGAAGAAAGTTTCTGGCGGAACTTCAAAGACTTCGCAAAGAGCGGAGATTGTGCGCGCAGATGCGTGCTCTCCAGACTCGATCTGGTGAACTCGCTGTCTCGTTTTTCCTTTGAACTTACCGGTTTCCCAGAGTCGACGCGCCATTTCCATTTGCGTCCATGATCTGGATTCGCGCAGTTCCCGAACGCGGTGCCCCAGAAACTTCATACGCCAGTATGGTTCTTCGAAAAAACACGTGTCAAATCTTTTAGACGCGGCGCAGATTGAACCCTTTCTTGCCTTTCCATTGCTCAGCCAGTGTCCGATCCATCCTCGGGCGCGGCCTTTGCATCACGGATCGTATGAAACTGAGGGCCGCCTATCGTAGGCGGCGCCCCTGGTACACTCTGTGCATTATGATTCTCTTGTCTCTGGCGGATCAACGCATGCAGTGCATCGCTTTCCAGTCATGCATGCAGTGCAATCCTGCGCTGCGATGGGATCCATTGCATTGAAAAGGCGGCCGAATCGAATCCTGCCTCTGCTCCGCTGTGCCGGGAAAATGCGCGATTTTTAGGCAAAAAATAGCAAAAAAGCCCGTCCGGCTGGAAAGATGGCTGGATTTTCATCCGAAGTCTGCCAGGAACGTATCGAGTGCGTGTGATCGCGTCTGAATGCTGGAGGGAATATGCAATACTGGCTGATGAAATCTGAACCCGACGTGTTTTCCATCGATCATCTGGCGAAGTCCCCCGGTCAGTCGGCATCCTGGGAGGGTGTGCGCAACTATCAGGCGCGAAATCATATGAAATCGATGCAGAAGAATGATCTGGCATTGTTCTATCATTCAAGCGCAGATGTCATCGGCGTTGCCGGTATCGTCCGCATTGTTGGAACGGCGGAACCCGATACCTTTGCGCTCGATCGAAAGTCGATCTACCATGATCCAAAGGCGACTCCCGAGAAGAATCCGTGGGTGTTGGTCAGGGTGAAGCTGGTTAAGAAATTCAAAGAGGTTGTGCCTCTGGCAGCGCTCAGAGAAACGAAGGGGCTTGAATCCATGCTGGTCTTAAAACGGGGGATGCGTCTGTCCGTGCAGCCGGTGACCGAGAAGGAATTTAACATCATTCAGAAGATGGGGGGAGCATGAGTAAGAAATACCAGCTGGGTCTCGATCAGCCCGCGCCGGGCATTCTTGAACGACTCGGTGCCCAGGCATTCCGCGCAATCGCGCTCCGCCGCGGATTCCATCGAGTCCCGCTTACAGATGATGCGCTTGCAAAAGAACTCCGCCGCATTACCTGGATGGGAGCAAGCCTCGCGTTTGCCGCCGGCGCTTTCACAACTATACCCGCTGTGTATCTCCAGGTGTTGCATGATGCCGATCCCTTCTGGGAACGCATGCTCTGGATGTTTGTGCCGACCATCGTGATGTCGGTAATCGAATTCATTCTTCTCTTCTATATCACTGTGATCTGTGTCGTGCGATTCGCAGAAGAGACGGGCAACGGTCCGGATGAAATGAACCGCCCATTGTATCTCGGCAGCGATTCTCTTCCGAATCTCCTGTCCCGCGCGGCTCTTGAAATTCCAGATCCAGTCTACCAGTTCCTGGGAATTGACCCGACCCGGCTTGTGCCAAGAAACACACTGCTCATCATCGGAATCCTCTACAAACTAAAGGTCATGGCAACGAACGCTGTGGCAAAACTGGTCCTGATGAGGCTCGTTGGAAACAGCGTCATGCGGCTGAGCGTGGCCTACGTGGCTGTGGTCATCACGGGATTCTGGAATGCCATCGTGCTCTGGCGGGTGCTCCGGGAGTCCCGTTTGCGCCTGGCGGGGCATCTTTTGGCCCGATTTTTGACTCAGGACGTGGTTACCCCCGAGAAACTCAGGTCCATGCCGCCCCTGGCTCGTGAGGCCACCGTCCGGGCGGTCGCCAATGCCGTCGTTTTGACCCAGAACTACCATCCGAACATGCTTCTGTTGCTGGTGCGCCTCTGCGAGCTGACCGGGATCGACCATCCCGACGACTATGACGAATGGGACCGATTCGTCGCCATTCTGCCGAAACTCGAGGCGGAGGACCGGGAGTTTATTCTCGACCTGCTGTCGATCGCCGCCGCCTTCGATGGCAAGCTGTCCCGATTCGAGCGACGCTACCTGCCCGAGGCATTCGGCGCCAAATCGGACTGGTACATGGAAAGAATCGAAGTTCTGACGGACCTGATGGTGCGCGGTCGGATCCGGGCCGCCATCCATCATTGCTTTGAGGAAATGACGACCCAATCCCCCGGATGACCTGCGCCCCGCTCCGCGAAAACGCTTTCGCATGCTTTCTTCTATAGAAGAGTCTGCGGGAATTCGTCGGCAGGGCGCAGGCGGGCGCTCCCGGCCGATTGCTTGCCACGGGTCGAGTTCCAAATTTCTTTGCAATTATGAAAACCCGCTTCTGGGTCTTGATGCTCCTCATCGCCGGGTCTCTGGCCGTCATGGTCTGGGCAACCGGCAGCAAAAAAACATCCTCTATCATGCTGGCCGACGCAAGTCTCGTCGTAGATAAGCCGGCTCAGTACCAGGAACACGAGCTGCGGGTGCGCGGCTTCGTCAAACCGGGAACCATTCTTCGCTACGGCGACAAAGCAGACTTCGTGATGACACTCGATGGACGGGAATTGAAGGTTCATTTTGACGGGAGCACGCAGCTTCCGGATACTTTCACCGATGCGGCGCCTGTTCGGGCCGATGGCAGGCTTTCTCCGGACACGGCCGGTCTCCTGGTTTCAAACAAAGTAGAAGCCAAGTGCGCTTCCAAGTATGACGCAGACTACGCGAAGCGCGGCAGCTTCACATCCGAGCGTTTCCAGAACATGTCAGGAGATCATCCTAAGTGAATCTGAATCAGGTGGGGGCTGCATTCCTCCTATTATCCGCGGCACTCGTTTCTTTTTCCATTCTCATGTCCCTCGTCGGCATGAGTCTTCGTCAAATTCGCGCCCTTTTTCGATTTCTGCCTCTCGAACTCATCGATGACGCTCGAAAGACCCGCGGGCAGGACAGGATTTCCGGCAAGGTTTCGCGCGCTGTCGTGCGGATCTGGATGGGCTTCCGCAACCGCCTGCTTGCCTGGGCTGGCTTTCGCAGCGCATCGCTTGCCCTCGATCTCGCCCGTCAGTCGCTCTATGTCAACGCAGCCGTGGCCAGTCTCGCCATGTTTACGCTCATGGTGCTCATGGTTCAGGGAGATCTTACGAATGCCTACGTGGTGACGCATTCATCGGCTGATCTGCACATCTTCTTTTTGATTACGGGCGCGTGGGCCGGATCGAGCGGCAGTCTGCTTTTCTGGTATTTTCTTCTGACTGTGCTCAGCGCGGCGGCCATTTATCAGAGCCGTATCCTGCGCAACCGTATGCCCTTCCTGTTTCTCGTTCTGGCAGGTCTACAGTTCATTTTCGTGTTTATGGGACTGTACTACCGCGATGCGCAGCCCTTCCGCGTTTTTCCTCAGGCGATGAAAGCCGGTCAGGGGCTCAATCCGCTTCTGCAGCACTGGGGAATGATTATTCACCCGCCGATTCTCTACATCGGCTATGTGAGTTCCGCGATTCCGTTCGCGATTGCGATGAGTGTTCT
>CAZUJO010000087.1:0-11116 GCA_964619995.1 uncultured Leptospiraceae bacterium | reverse complement strand
CGGAGATCATGCCGCGCATTGAACAGTCCCCGAAATTTCGCATAGCCGGTTTTGATCTTTCCACAATCCGCCCTGACCGCCGCTTCGCGCACTATGAGCTGGCTCAGGATGACTCAAGACGAATCGTCTATGCGGTTGATCCCGAGTCCGATACGGAACTCTACGAAAAACTCTCCGAACTGATCGCAGGCAGAAAGCGATACGAGCCGGAACCCAAAAAAGAACCCGGCAAATCCGAGCCTTCCGCCGACGCAAAACCAGACCAGAAGCCCGAGCACAAAACCGGATCCTGACCGAAAAATCCCCGGGCGGTAGACCGTGAAATCCGACGATCTGATCGCGTTTCTCATGAAGGACAATGCGGCCGGGCTGAAAACAGACGCGGGCGGCAGGCGCTATTTCAGACAGCGGCGCGTTGAATTTCGCACAATCGATCTGACTGCGCGAAGCCTCCACGGCAGATGGCTGCACTACGACCGCGCCCTTGAACCGCTGAACTGGAAAGAACATCCGGAAGGGCCGCAGATCCGCTCGTTTGCGAAAGCCGCATCGGAGCGCTTCCTCGATTTCTGGTACCTGGTTTTCGATGTGGCCGTGGCACGGGCCCTCAGTCACAGAGATCACGGAATTTTACGTTATCCGATCTTCGCCCCGGGATCCTATTTTGACATCGGAGTTCCGCCGGATGCAGACGACAGCTCCGTTCCCCCTTCTCTGCATGCGAAAATACTGCGGGAATATGAGGACTCACGCTCCGCGAAAAGCGAATTCGGTGTATCGTATCTGACTGAGTTTCTTGAGACCCTGAACGCCGACTGGATCGCACGGCTCGCGCCGTTCCGTGCCGTATGGGATCTTGCAGCAGAAAGACGAACCCTTTCGGACCGTCTGGCACTGCTTGAGCCGCGCGAAGAGTCCGACCGCAGCGCTTTTGATTCTGCGCGCTCGGTTCTCTTTTACGACGGGCGCGCACACCGAATCCGGCTGCGTCTTTTGCTTCTCCGCACGCAGAACCGGCGGGCCGACCATCTGCGCCAGGAGCTGAGAAGAGCGGAAACCGAAATCAAGCAGAGGCTGCAGGTTCTCGCGGAACTCGACGGCCCGGATGCGCGCGAATGCCGCGAGATTGCCGCGGAGAGCCTGGATCTCTCGAATCAAATCGAACGATTCTATGTGGAGCAGAAGACGCCTGGAGAAGAACGAGCCCTCGTAAAAGAGGCGTGCCGGGAAATTCTGGACCGCCTTCGCCCTGTTCGGCGGACCACTTCCGGTTACTCTTTGATTCCGGGAGAGCGACATGGGGCAATGAGCCTGAATCCCGTTATGCGGCTCTGGAAAGAAAAGCCAAATCCGCCCCGCGCGGACGCACCAGCCCTGACCCTCGAGATGAACACAAAACAGACCGTGGACTGCTTGTTTCATCTCGCAGTTCTTGCCGACCCGGACCTTCCGCTCCGGGAAATTGAACGCGGCCGCATCGCAAAACTCATGCGCGGCCAGGAGAATCTTGCCAACCTCAAATCGTTCCTGCTTCCGGGCTCCATCTACCCGCTCCGCGAAATTCACCCGCTCGATTTCCCTGAATTCCGCGCCCGGGTAATCGGCGAAACACGCAGCCCCGTGGAGCTTGGCGGCGCAAGCGACTGCGTGCTGACGGGCGCGTGGTACAGCAAGCGCCAGCACAGCCTCTACTGCACCGTCGGCGCGGACAACGGCAGGCTTCTTCGCATTCTCTGGAATTCGGAACGATCTCCGGGTCCGCCCGCCTTCTTTTTTGCCATCGGACAGTACGTGCATGACTGTCTTGAGGATGCTCTTGTGTACCGCAAAACAGGAGCCATGACCTTTCGCGAATGCGTTGAAGATTACTACGACTTTGAAGACAGAATTCGCAAGCACCGCGGCGAAAAAACAGGGCGAAGGCGGGCGGATAACTCGCGGGGCGCCGTCCGTTTCATGTTCGCGGTGCTCTATTCACGCATGATCACAGAAATCCTCACAGGCTCCCTTCAAAGCCAGTTCCGCCACCCCGCCACCGAGAAATGGATGGAGACGAATCTGGGTCTTTCGCGCGACCGCGAGAAACTGCGGCTGATCCGGATACGGCTGCGCGAACGCATCGGCGCCATGCCCGGACCCCATTCAGCACACAGCAAAGACACTTGACCCGCGGGGGCGCGGGAGGTTTCTTCACAACGGGAGTGCACCGGACCGCCGCGCGGCCCTGCATGCAGGGAGTGAGGAAAGTCCGGACACCACAGGACAGGAGACCGGGTAACGCCCGGGCATTGTCGTCTAACGGCAGTGACGGAAAGTGCAGCAGAAAAGATACCGCCCGCAAGGGTAAGGGTGAAATGGCGGGGTAAGAGCCCACCGCGCAGTCCGTAAGGCCTGCGGCATGGCAAACCCTCTCCGGTGCAATCTCACATAGGCAGTCAGAGGCCGGTCCGGCCGGGACTGCGGGTAGAGAGCAAAGAAGCGAAAGCTCAAGATAAATGGCGGTCCTCGACAGAATCCGGCTTACAGGTGCACTCCCACTTTTTCGCGCCGTGCCCCTTCCCACTTTGAGCTGACAGCAAGGCATTTGTCCCGCTTACTGGCTCTGTGGAAGTGCAGGAAGAAATCGCCCAGGCCGTGCAGAGGGCTCCTTCTTCGCCTGGATGCTATATCTGGAAAGATGCCGCGGGCGAAATTCTTTACGTTGGAAAAGCGGTCAGCCTTCGGGCGCGGCTCCGCAACTACCTGCGTCCGCAGGACACAAAGACTCATTTCCTGATGGAGCGCGCAGCGCTCCTCGAATGGGTGACGACAGACACAAGCCGCGAGGCTCTGATTCTCGAAGCCACCCTGGTCAAAAAATACCAGCCGCGGTTCAACGTACGCCTGAAAGACGATAAGCGATATCCGTGGATCTGCATCTCCACGTCGGAAATGTATCCTCAGGCATTCATTACACGCACCGTGCGCGATGACGGGAATCTCTACTTCGGTCCGTACACGGACGTGGGCGCCACTCGCAATACGCTCTCTCTCATTCTGAAAATATTCCCGCTGCGAAAGGTCCGCCAGAAGCTTCCGCTGGCCAGACCGGCGCGGCCCTGCATGAACTTTCACATTGGCAGATGCCTCGGCCCCTGCCAGGGAAACGTGGACCCGGCCGAGTATGCGAAGATCGTAGAACAGGTGCGGCTCTTCCTCGAAGGCAGAACGGAAATTCTTGAATCGCTCGTCGGAAAGCGGATGGAAGAAGCCAGCCAGAAAATGGAATATGAGAAAGCCGCCATGTTTCGCGACATTCTCGCGAACATACGCCGGGCCACAGAAAGACAAACGATTGTGGGCCCAGGCGAAGCAGACGAAGACATTCTCGCATTCGCTTCGCGCGACGATGACGGGCAGATCGTTGTTTTTGAAATGCGCGAAGGCAAACTCACGGGCAGAAAATCCTACCCGCTCAAGGGCGTGCTGAACTCGGAGCCGGAAGAGATTTTCGCAAGCTTCGTTCGTGACTGTTACCTGAGCGCCACTCTGCGGCCAGCCGCCATCGTGCTGCCCCTGAAAATCAAAGCAAAGCGGGAACTCGAAGAATCTCTTTCCGAAAACGGCCGCACAGTCCGCATTACCACGGCCAAAAAGGAGGATGTCGAACTCCTGCTTCGCATGGCTCAGAAGAACGCAGAACTCCTGTTACGCGAACGGCTTCTGGCAGCACGCATGAAAGACCGATCGAGGGGACTTGAGGAAATCAAAGAGATGTTCTCGCTTCCGGAAGTCCCTTCCATCATGGAATGCTACGATATTTCGCATCTCCAGGGCAGTCATACGGTCGCATCCGGTGTCTTCTTCGTGGACGGCGAACCCTCAAAGAAAGACTACCGACATTACCGCATCAAGACCGTGGGCGGTATCGATGATCCTGCATCGATGGAAGAAGTGATTTCGCGCCGTCTGCAGCGCCTTCTTGCCGAAGACCGCGCCCTGCCCGACCTGGTTCTCATCGACGGCGGCACCACGCAGCTTGCGGCCGCATGCCGCGCGGCCAACGCGCTCGGTCTCGGGGAGCTTCCCATGGTGGGAATCGCAAAGCAGCGCGAGGAGATCTACTTCCCCGGAGAAATGACGCCCCGGCATTTTGACCGGGACAGCGCGGGAATGCTCATCCTGCGCCACATGCGGGATGAAGCCCACCGCTTCGGAATCACATTTCATAGAAGCAGGCGCAATCAGGCCCTGCTCAGGCACATGGTAGAGGAGATTCCGGACATCGGCGCTTCGCGACTCAGATCCCTCCTCAAGCATTTTGAAGAGCATTCCATCGAGGAGGCGTCGCGCGAAGAACTGCAGAAAGTTCCGGGCATCGGACGCCAGCTTGCGGCTCGAATTTACGACTACTTCCGTTCGCAGGCCGATGCCGAAGGCGCTTCGTCAGGTCAGGTAGCTGACGCCGCCGATCGTGATGAGCAGCTGCGCTGAGTAGTATGTGGTCAGAATGATCAGCTGCGCGCGCTCAAACGATCCCGCATAACGGTTCCAGACCAGAACGAGATCAGAGATATAGAACAGAACAGCCCCTGCGAAAACGGAAACCTCTGCAACGGCCGGCGGCAAGAACCACAGCGACTGCGGAACACCAAGGACTCCAATCCGACCCGCAGTCGAGCTTGCGAACACAAGCAACAGGCTGACAAGAATCAGATACGGCAGTCCCATCCAGACGTTTCCCATGCCGCCCGTCATCTCCAGTCTCCGGTACACAAACGCACAGTAGATGGCAGTGTAGCCAAAAACGAGAAGAAGCACGCTCAGCCACGGTCCTCCGCCAATGATGTAGAAAGCCGCAGCATATAGAATGTGACCGAGAGAAAAAAACACCGCGCCGTAACGGAACGTGCGTTCGCGAAGAAGCAGAATGTCCCCAATCATACCCGAAAGAAGGGCGGACACAAAGAGGAAGTACAGGCCCGTGCCCGACCTGTTTGCAAGATAGACAGCAAGAAGAAGAACGAGCGGCACGGGCTTTGCGAAGTCATACAGAGGCCGGTTCCGGTAGCGGCAGTAAATCGCAAAGGCCGCGGCAGGCGCGACCAGCGCCATAAGAGCTGCAGTCATCGGTTTCTGCCCGCGATGTTGCTCATAGCCCGCTCAAATACCGGCATACGGATCAACTCCGCGGCCATGCGAATGTCTTCGGCCTCATCGCGCTCAACGAGACGAAGCAGATCTCTTCTGTAGAGCGAGCGAGTGGGCAGGAATGCGTCCTGTTCCATCCGGAAAATTCCGTCGAAGCGCTTCAGCACAAGCGCGCGAAGTTTTTCCGCGTCGGGCGCGACGTCATCGATCAACCCGATTTCGAGCGCCTCTTCCGGCTTGTAAGCGGTGCCTTCGATGATCATGCGGACCGCAGTCGGATGCACGATGCGGTGGATTCCATGAATGTAGCAGAGAGGCAGAGGAAGACCAACAGCCAGCTCAGAAAAACCGATCCGCCCTGAATTTGAAAGCATGTAACGATAGTCGGCAGCGCTTGAGATCACGGCGCCCCCTGCCATGGCATGACCGGCGATCTCAACAATCCAGGGCTTCCCGAATCGAACGAGCTTACCGTATGCGCGGATCATTTCGGTGATGGTTTCTTCGCGCGTCTTCAGGTCTGCATCCAGAAGAAACTTTCCGTCGAGGCCGTTGGAGAAAAACTTCGGGTTCGCCGAATTCACGAGGACGCCGTCCGCTTTTTCGCCGAGTTCATACAGCGTCTTTGTGAAGCCCAGGAGCAGGTCGCGGTTGAACGTGTTGTTTGGCGGAAGAGTGTCGATGGTCAGCACGGCGATCACGCCGTTTTTTCTTTCAATAGTAGACGTCTGGAAGCCTGGCATTGGGCCAGAGTCAACGGTCGGCGGCGGCGGGAAATTCTTTTTCTTCCCCCATAATATCCTGTAAGAAGAACGCTGCCAGGTCGCTTCGTCCTGTCATTCCGCTCTTGCGATAGATGGCCAGCGTCTGGTTTCGCACGGTTCGTTCGCTGCGTTCAAGGATTCCTGCAATCTGACGGCTCGTGTAACCGCGGATCAAGAGTTCGGCAATCCGCGCTTCGACCGGGGAAAGCGACCAGGCCTCAAACTGACGGAGAATGGCCTCCCGCATCCCGCGCAAAACGTCCTGGTTGCGCATACGAAAATCAGCAATGTCGCGCCGGGCGGCCTCGAGGTGAGAATGCGCGGTGCGAAGTTCGCGGGCTGTGCTGTAAAGGATGTATCCGACTCCGAGGGATACAAGAGCCAGAAGCGCAATGTCGAGAAGGAACCAGATCGTGGCTCCCTCTCGAACAAAATCGCCGACCACGTCGACCATCTCGCCGAGCATGATGAGGATCAAGATGGCCGCATAGATGAGCCGCGTCCGCGCCGATGGCATCGGAAGCAGACTTGCAGCGCCGGGATACGCTGCAAGTAAAATGAAGCGTCAGTGCCCGCCGGCTTCCTGGAGTATTTTGACAATCGCCATGTAGCCTTTGTCCCGGGCAGCCTGGGTGGCTGTATCGCCTTCATCGAGAGATTTCATGTTCACGTCAGCGCCTGCTTTCAGCAGAATCTTCACAATTTCCCTGTAGCCGTTTTCGGCCGCGATGATGAGCGGTGTGTCGCCGTCTTTGTCTTTCGTCCGGGTGTTCACATCGGCGCCCGCTTTCAGGGCTGCAGAAACTGCTTTCGCGTTTCCTGCCTTGACTGCCTTCAATAGATCTTCATTCGGACCGGCAAAAAGCAGAGCCGGAAGAACAAACAACAGAATTCCTGTGAGGTTTTTCATGGTCTCAGGATACACCGGAGATCTTTTCCGCGCAATGGGTCACTTGTCCCGTCCATGCCTTTCAGGTCATTTGACTCATTGCAGTTCCGATCGCAGCGATGTATGATAGTGCATGCTCCGGGATCGTTCCATCTATTTCCTGCCTGGCTTGATTGCGGCGGCGGGACTCGCATCACAGCCGGTTGTTCTTGAATACCGGGACGCAGTCAAACGCGCGCTCGAACACAATTCCGAAATCCACGAGCTCGAATCTGAGGCAGTCAAGGCCCGCGCCGAGAAGGACGAAGCAGAACACTGGCTGCCTTCGAATCCGGAAGTGGACGCGACGTATTCTTTCGGGAACAAAGTAAAATCTCCCGCCGTTGTCTATTCACCGGCGACGATGGCGAAGGGCGAGCAGCCGTTCGATCTCCCGTCTACGGTCCTTACCGGACAGAACACACAGCCCACGCATGGATTTGAAATCGGCATCACGCAGGAAATCGATCTGTGGGGAAAACAAAAAGCAAAAGCGGAAGCTGCGCGCGCGCAGATCCAGCTGGCCGGCGCAAACCAGGAGACCGCACGAATCGAAACCCGCGCCGCAGTTCGCGAACATATGATGACGATGGCTGCTCTTGACGAAATGCTCCAGGGCACAGAGTCGACGATCACGCGGCTTGCAAAGCTCAAGACCGTGATGGGCGGAGGCTTTGTGGACCCACGCCTGGGCGGTTATGCAACGGCAGCATTTAAGAGCGATCTGGCTGGTCTTGAGGCAGATGCGCGCGAGCTCAAAGAGGCGCGGACAAAATCCATGCAGACGCTTCAGAGCCTGACCGGAATCCGCGATTCTTTCACTGTTCGGGGTGCCGGATCGATTCCCCTTCCGCCGCCGCCCGCGCTCGACGAAGCGCTGCGTCTTTCGCACGAAAACAATCCGCGACGAAAAGCGGCACAGCTTGCAGTAACGCGGGCAGAAGCGAACCTGAAGTACGCTCAGATTTCCGGGCTTCCGAATCCGGGTCTCTTTCTCGGCGCAGGACAGAATACGCTCGGCAATTCCGGAATGGGCCTCAAAGGGCCGTCGCTCGAAAACGAACGGGAAACCACGTTCCGAATCGGGGCAAAGATGGCCGTTCCGTTCATGGACGTTTCGCGATCCCAGGAAGCGGCCGCAAACACAGAGCTCATCAAAGCCCGCGGCGAGCTCGAGCGACTGGATTCAGGAACGGAACTGATCCTCAGGCAGACTTATGAACGTTATTCGGCGTTGAAGGATGTAATTGCAGCCCTCGGCAGCGCAGACGGACGCGGCAATCTTGCCGCGATTGACCAGGCATTCCTGGCCGGGCGCATTTCTTACTTCGAGTTCGCCGGAGAATACGAACGATACACGAAGATGATGAAGCGGAGAGCGGACGCTTATGTCGGCGCAGCACAGAGCCTCGGAATGCTGGAACTGCTGATCGGTCACTCCCTGGACGAGGAAACGCCATGAGAAGATTCCTGGAATCCATGATTCACAACCGCCGCTGGGTGCTCGCCCTGGTTGCGGCTGTTTCCGCCGTCGGATTTTACTCCGCCCTGCATTTGAATATCGACGCGCTGCCGGACATCACAAATCTGCAGGTCATTGTCAATGCGAACACGGGCGCGCTTTCTCCCGAACAGATTGAAACGGACATCACCTCGCCCATAGAATCAGAACTCAGCGGACTGCCCGGCGTCGAAGAAATCCGTTCTCTGTCCAAATACGGCCTCTCCCAGGTCACCGTGATCTTTTCGGACGGAGTCGACGCCTATTTCGCGCGGCAGCTGGTTTCCGAACGGCTCACGAGCGTTGGCTCGCGCCTGCCGCCCGGAGTCTCGCCCGAACTCGGACCTCTCGCCACGGGCCTCGGCGAAGTTATGCAGTACGCAGTGATCGCAAAACCAGGGTCCGATCTCGAAAAACGCCCCGAGGAGGAACAGCTTTTGCGCCTCCGTTCGGTGCAGATGCAGCTGATCCGCCCCGAACTCAAGACGGTCTCCGGTGTGGAAGAGGTGGATACAATCGGCGGGTTTGAACGGGAAATCCACATTGATGCTGACCCGATCAGAATGGCACATAACGGGATCGATTTTGTCCGGCTCGCGAAATATCTGAGCGGCCTCGGGATCAATACGGGCGGAGCTTTCCTTGAGACAAAGGATCAGAGAATGATCCTTCGCAGCCGAGGTAAAATTGAATCCATCCAGGAGATTCGTAACTTCCCTCTGAGAGTTTACGCCCTCGGCGAAGCGGCCCGGCTGGGCGACATTGCCGCGGTGCGCGAAGGAGGAGAGCCTCGCGCCGGCGCGGCCACCTATCACGGACGCGAGACGGTCATCGTCCGCATCGGTGAAAACTCGCGGACCGTTTCTCAGGCGGCGCTTGAGAAGCTCAAGTCCATTGCCCTGCCCGAAGACATCCAGATCGTGCCGCTCTATTCGCAGAGCCACCTGGTCAATGCCACGATTCGCACTGTGATCGAAAACCTGGGAGCAGGAGCGGCCCTTGTGGTCGTCATTCTTCTTCTCGTTTTGAGAAACTTCCGCGCGGCGCTCCTCGTGGCGCTTGCGATTCCGCTTTCCATGCTGTGTGCCGCATTCGGCATGTTCGCCTCCCGCACGTCGGCGAACCTGATGTCGCTCGGGGCGGTGGACTTCGGCCTCCTGGTTGATGCTTCGGTCGTCGTGATTGAAAACATCTTGCGGCGGCTCGAAGAATCGGGGCCTGTTTCCCCGGAAAGGCGCCTGACGCTGGTCGCCGAAGCCGTGCATGAAGTAATTCCCGCCGTATCCGCCGGGATCCTCATCATTGTCATGGTTTACGTTCCGATTCTAACGTTAACCGGCATTGAAGGAAAGCTGTTCTCTCCGATGGCGCGCACAGTGATCTTTGCCATCCTCGCAAGCCTCGCAGCAGCGGTCTTCTTGATGCCGGTCCTTGCGTTTCTTTTCCTGCGCGGCAAAGCCTCCCATGCGGCCGAACCTGGACGATTGAAACGCCTCTATGCGCGTCTGCTGTCGTTTTCCCTGAATCATAGAACGTTTGTGCTTCTGCCCGTCGGAGCTCTGGCGATTACCGCGGCATTTCTTTACACGAAACTCGGCTCGAATTTTATTCCCGAGCTCGACGAAGGCGATATCGTTCTTTCCCTGAGCCGGAATCAGGATGCAAGCCTCTCCTCGATGATCGCCTCGCAGAAGAAAGTGGAAGCGATTCTTTCGCAATTCGGCGAAGTCGAGGATGTTTACTGCAAACTCGGGGCTGCAGAATCAAACCTCGACCCGAACGGCCTGAACCTCTCAGATACATTCGTGATTCTCAAGAAGGACCGGCGTCAGTGGCCGCCGCAGGAAGACGGATCGCGGCGAACGAAGGCCGAATTGATCGAAGACATGTGCAGAGCCATCAAGGATGTTTCGGGAAGCGAAGAGTGCACGCCGGAAGAGCCGATTGGCGGACGTTTCAACGACATACTCGAAGGCAGCCGGGCCGACGTGGCGGTGCGCGTGTTCGGCCCGGACCTCCACCGTTTGATTGAAATCACAGACAGGATGACGAAGATTCTGCAGCACATCGACGGCGTTGAAGAAGTGCAGCAGAACGATCTCACGGCGTTGCGCGAAAGCACCGTGCTCGATTTTAAAGCCGACATGAATGCAATCGATGCGTTCGACATGCACCGATTTGACGTGAATGAGGGATTTGAAACGGCCATGGCGGGTCGCGCCGTTGGCGCGTTCTACGAAGGCGACAGACGTTATCCGATCGTGCTTCGGCTTGGCGAGCCTTACCGGAGCAGCATCGCAGGGATCCAGACCATTCCAGTCGAGCGGCCGGGCGGCGGCGTTGTGCCTCTGCGCTCACTCGGCCGCATTGAGAGTTCCCAGCAGGTGACTACCATCAGTCGAAACAACGGCAGACGCTATTCTACCGTGGGCGTGTTCCTCCGGGACCGCGACCTGCAGAGTTTCGTCGACGAGGCGAAGGTTCGCGTTGGAAAAGAGATTTCTCTTCCGCCCGGATACAGACTCGAATGGGGAGGACAGTTCAAGAACCTGGAGAAAGCCCGGCTGCGCCTCGCGTTGATCATTCCGGTAACGCTTCTGTTCATCTACATGATCCTCCTGCGCAGCTTTCGCAGTCTCAAGCAGACACTCCTCATTCTGCTTTGCGTTCCGTTCGCGGTCACCGGCGGAATCATCGCGCTGTATCTGCGCGGCATACCGATGAGCATTCCTGCATCGATCGGGTTCATCGCGCTAGCCGGGGTCGCCGCTGAATTTGGCGTGGTGATGCTGA
>CAZUJO010000086.1:0-11124 GCA_964619995.1 uncultured Leptospiraceae bacterium | reverse complement strand
GAGCAGGCGTTCGGACGGCTTTTCGAATTCGTTGTAGTTTGGATCTTCCCAGATATCGTGCAGGCGGCGGGGCGGATAGGTCATCATGAGACCGCCGTAACGGCAGCGGCAGATTCCCGGGCCGATGATTTCATCGCCCGGCGGCGTCGCGTAGAGCGCCATGTCGCTCTCCTGGTTGTGCTCGCCCCACCACACGACCTTCCAGTCATGCTCCACATCGTCGTCACTGAAGATGATGACTACGCTGCCCGCTTCGATTCCGCGGTTGTGCACGTCCTTGACAAAGACTTTGCCGACGTGCAGGTTGCGAATCGTTTCGCGGTAATCAATCCCGTCGAGCAGACTCGCGGTAAATGGAAGGGTGCGAGAATCGGCTCCCTGCAAAACAGAGACGGCTCGCTTCTGCAGATACTTGCCGAAGTCTTCAATCACAATGTCTTCCGGCGGATACGAACAGATGCCGCCCGACTTAAAAGAATCCCGCCATTCGCCCGGATATTTTTCGCGCTGAAATTTCTTGCGCACCGGCGGGGGCGGAACTCTCTTCTTTTTTCGCAGGCGCAGGCGAAACCGGATCATCTTGCTGTCGCGATACATGTCGTCTAACGTCAGCTTCTTCTCTGGAAACGCAGCGTTCTTGAGCGGCGGAAGATAATTTAAAAGATCATAAAAGATGCGGGCAAAGTTGTCTCCGCCAAACGCGCGGGCCGACATCACGAGGCGGTATGGATCCGGGAGAAGCTTGTGCTCGAGCCAGCTCCATGTGCGCGCAAACCGCACAAAGCTCTTCTCAATGCGGGGAGAAAATGCCTCGCCGCTCTCCTTCTCAAAACGCGAAACGGTTTCGCGGTAGACTGCGCGCTGCAGAACAATTCGATTGAAGGCTTTGACCGTACGCTCATTTCGCCGCACCAGGTTCCAGGTCGTGTTGTAGTAGCCCGGCTGAGAAAGAACTTCGGGCGATTCGCGCGAAAGAACGCTCACTTCAAAGTCATCGTCGGGAGCGGGCAAACCGCGATTCATAAGCGCTTCCAGAGGCTCTTCATCATCGCGCGGTTCTTCCTGCCCCCGGTAACGCTGAATCTCGGCAAGAATGTCATGATATCGCGCGAATTCGTCCTCGGACAGCGCCACAAGATGTTCGATGGCCGGAAGGTGTTTGATCCCGCAGATCACGAGAAGACTGCCGTCAATTTTCCCCGCACGCGGCATGCTGAACAGCGGAGCGAGCTTGCGAATGCGGTCCGCCATATACAGCTCGCGGATGAAATCCCCGCGCAGGCTGGCCGTATCGAGAGCCTCATAACGCACAGGAACTTGATTTTTTTTATATAAATCGTATACAGTCCGGGCGCTCATCACTCGAAGCGCGAAGGTATCCGGGAACCAGTCGGGCTGGAACCCGTACATTTCCGGTGAAAAGAAATCCGCGTCGGCCGGACTCGTTGAAAGACAGGGCAGATCAATCAAATGAAGCGGAATTCCGCGGTCATTTGCGCTGCGCGCGGCTTCCACAATCGGCTCAAGCGGTTCGAGGACAAAATGCACGGGCTGACCGCCGGCATCGAGAAACGAAACGACCGGGATCTGATCTGCATGGGGTAAAAGACGCGGCACAAGCCCGGACATGTCTGCCGGCAGTTCGATGGCCAGACCTCCCGGTTTCTGCGCGCGAAGAATCGGGTGGAGAAGCACGGCATATTCCACGGAGCCATGCACAATGGGAAAGGCCCGGACTCCAGGCAGGAGCGGAACGGTTTCTTCAAAAGGATCGTGGTGTGATTCTGTCATGCCAGATAACGCAGAGCATCATCTCCGAGTATGCCCATCACGGCATCGTGCAGAAGTTCGCGGACCCGCTTTTCATCCACCGAATAGTCTTCGCCGTTCTGCTGAATGAACTTCCGCGAAACGCCGAGCTTCATGACAAGACGGGTAATATTGATTCCATCGCGCACGGAGAAGGGCTCGTCTGCGCTGTGTGCCTTTTGCAAAAAGCCGATCACATAGTTCAGGATTTCGCGCGGAGCGAATGGAAGATTCGCTCGCAGGATTTCGAGCTCTTCGTCTGCGTCCGCGAAGTCGATGTAGATCTGGGGCTGGAGTCGGCTCTGAATGTATTCCGGAATCTCATAGGTCGATGCATCTTCGTTCATCGTCGCGCAGAAGCGAAACTCAGGATGTGCCTTGATCTTGATCCCGGCAACGATCGATTCCACATAACGTCTGTGATCGAGCAGCGGCGCAAGCGATGCCCAGGACTTTTCGCCCATGCGATTGCCTTCGTCGAGAATCGCAACGCCGCCCTCGATCATCGCCGTAACGATGGCAGATGCGACGTATTTGATTTTTCCCGAATCCGAAATTACGGGCGTGATGAGGAGATCTTCGGGACGCGTATCCATCGTGGCCTGAAAAATATACGTAGGCTTGTTCATCACGCGGGCGGCAGCGCAGGCCAGCGTCGTCTTGCCCACCCCCGGCCGTCCGACGAGACGCGGATTCAGCGGAAGATCACTCGGATGGACCAGAACCCAGCATGCCATGAGCTGATTCAGCACGTCCATATTGCCGACCCAGTTTTGATCAATTACGTCAGGTCCTGCAAGCTGTACGGTTACGCCGTCGATTACTACTGTTTTCATGTGTTGTCCGATTTGTGCCCTGGTCAGTCGAACTGACGCGAATCTACCCGGCAATCATTTGAGATTCAAAAATCCAAATTTTCTCGCTTGCGGCCTCTCTTTTTACCCTTAAAGCAGACATAACAGGGGGGAAATTTCGCATGGCGCCTGATTTCATCACGCTGGCTATTCCGGCGTTTCTAATTCTAATTCTGGTCGAAGCACTCATCTCAAAAGTGAAGAAGTTCGGCTACTACGACTACCACGATTCGGTGAACGATTTGAGCGCGGGGATCCTCTCGCAGGTCACCGGTGTGTTCGGCAAAGTCGTCATGGTCGGACTCTACCTCTACGTTTACGAACACTGGCGCATCTTCGAGATTTCCGAAAAATCGATCATCGCATGGATCGCATGTTTCTTTGGCGTGGATTTCTTCTACTACTGGTTTCATAGAGTCGGACATGAGTCCGCCGTTTTCTGGGGATCGCATCTGCCGCATCACCAGAGCGAAGAGTACAACCTGACCGTCGCGCTCCGCCAGGGAGCCTTTCAGGGATTCTTCTCCATGTGGTTCTATGTGCCTCTCGCGCTCGTTGGGATGCCGCCCCTGATCTTCCTCGTTCATTCGCAATTCAACACGATCTACCAGTTCTGGATTCACACGCGCGCCGTCGGCAAGCTCGGATTTCTCGAAACGTTCCTGAATACGCCTTCGCATCATCGTGTGCATCACGGCAAAAATCCGCTCTACATCGACAAAAACTACGCCGGCACGCTCATCATCTGGGACCGCATATTCGGAACCTTCCAGGAAGAAACAGAGGAAGTCGTGTACGGCACAATCAAGCCCCTCGCCAGCTGGAATCCAGTCTGGGCGCAGGTTCACTACTTCCTCGAACTCTGTCAGAAGTCCTGGAAAGCGCCGCACTTCATCGACAAGTTTCTGCTCTGGTTCAAAGGACCGGGATGGCTTCCGCGCGGAATGCAGTATGACGCGTTTATGGCGGACCCTGCCTACACTCCCGAAGGAATTCAAAAACACATTCCGGCCCGTTATCCGCCCAAGTACCGGACGAAGCTGCCCGCAGTGCTTGAAATCTACACGCTGATCCAGTTCATCGTGGTCCTCGCTTTCGCATCGTTCTTCTTCTTTACCGCAAAAACGATGGACATGAACACGAAACTCCTGAGCGCCGCATTCGTTGTGGTTTCTTTAGTATCCCTGGGCGGAATTTTTGAATCCAGAAAATGGGCCAAACTCCTTGAAATTCACAGACTCTTCGCGAGCGCAATCGCAGCGGGCCTGATCTGGGTCGACCGTCCGTATCTTGCAGTGATTCCCGTCGCATTTGCCGTGTTCTTCTACACACAGGCATTCGGCGCAGAGTTGAAAAAGGCGTGATTCTTTCCTCGCCCGGTCACTCCGAAGTTCTCGTAGAACTCGAAGGGTCGACCGGGCCGGTCCGAGTACTGTTCGATGCCTGGCTTTCTGATTTTGCCTTCGGCGATTTCCTGAAAAGAAATCCCGGCGTAGACCTGGCCTCCCTGCCTCAAATCGATGCCGTTTATATTTCGCACGGTCACTGCGATCACTTTGATCCCTACACACTGATGGCTCTCTATCGCTCGCAGAATCCAATCCTGGTTCTGCCGGAAACGATTGAGTTCCTCCTGCCTTTGATCCACGAGTTTCTGCCGCAGGTGAAGGCCGTGATCCTCAGACACAACCGGAGTGCTGAGGTTCTCGGCATTGCCTGGACTGCATTCGGATTTCCTGTTCACTATGTCACAAACGAAGAAGACGTTATGCCTCTTGTGCTGCGCGGGAAATCGGAATCCGTATTTTTTGAAGCCGACATTGCGCTTCCGGACTCTGCCGAAGCCCACGCAGCCGTGGACCGGGCCATGGGAAACACAGAACGAGTTTTCGTTTCGACGCGCAACGAACTCGAAGCCCTTTACTCCTCTTACGATGCGAAATCCCCGCAGGACCGCAAGCAGAGGCTGGCCGCGTACAGGCGCAAGCGGCGGGATGAGCTGGCCTTCGAATATGAACGTTATGCGGAATACGACCTTCCGTCCCCGTTTCGCCCCCGAAACCTGAAACTGATTACGGGCCAGGGAATGATCTTCCCCCCGGAATTGAATCCTGCCTTTCTTCCGCTTTCAAGCCCCCTTCCTCTCTCCGAAGCCGTGGAGATGGAAAAGACAGCGGCGCGAAACGCCGGATACGATCTCGACATTCAGGTGCTTGAGCCGGGAGAACAGATCGATTCCCGTACGCGCAAGAAATCGCGGGGACCGTTTCAGGTGAAGCCCCATGCAATTCGCTCCGACCTGTCGGCTCCGCCGCCTGCGGCCGCCGCGCAGGAACCGTTATTCGACGAAGAAAGGGACCGGAGCGCTCAGAAAGCGAAAATCCTTTCGCTCTTGAATGACCGCTTTCTTCCATACCTGGCCTATCACAGAGAAGAGCCTCTCAAGCAGCTCCTGGCGGGAAGGGGTCCATATCGAATTCGCATTCGGTTCGGCACGAGCCGCGATTTCGAGGAAAGAGATTTCGCGGCGTCGTTCAAAGACCTGCGCTTTGTAGAGACTTCCGCGGAGGGACAGCCGCAGGAAATGTACTGGGCAAACGACCTCGACGATTTCCTCTCAGGGCGCCAGGATCAGTTCTCCACAACCCTGCACAGGTTCTTCGAACACACAACCATTCGGCTGTGGACGATGATGGGGCTGCCGTTCCTGAACAACGATCTCGTCTACGCCAAGATGCGGTTCCATTTTGAACGCGCATCGCGCGGCGAAACCGTGAATGACTGGGCTCTGGAAACGGGCAAAAAGAGGCTTCACTCCGTCCGATCTTCCTGAATGTTAACGATAGCCGCCTTTGCAAGCGTCCGAACATACGAGTCTACGTCCTGCTGGGCGATGACCTGCAGAATCGGAATCGCATCCGACGCGGACTTTCCCATACGGCCGAGCACCTGAACCAGAGACATCCGCCTGCGCGTTTCATACACCTGCTGCCGCGCGGTCCGCGGAACATACAGGTAGCGCAGGATTGCGGGTCTGACGGCGGGTCCGATCCGGGCCAGCGCCTTCTCGGAAGCATCCTGTACGGGGCTTGCGAAATCGCCGGCGCCCGCAATCAGGAGCTCATGCGCCTGCGGGTTGGTTGTTTGAATATAGCCGAGAATCTCTGCACACAGCGCGCGAATCTCATCCGAACGGCTCATTCCCTGGATTTGAAAATAGTGAATGGCCGCCCCTTCCGCATCCCGCGCGTTTGCGCGCATCTGCACGAGCGTCTGGAACGCGTCCACCTTCTCATCCCAGTCTCCCTTTTCCGCTTTTTGAACAAGATCCTTCACCGTCGGCAGTCCCGGACAGCCCATGCCGTTTCGCAGAAGGAAATGAACCTGGTCCCGCTTCATGCTGAAATCCCGCGCGTAAAGGTTCGGCGCGCGGCAGAGAGGCTCTTTAAGTTCTTTTGTCACCGATGCAAGTTCTGCAGCAGCGTCGGCGCGGACGGCGGCAGGTTCCTTATCTTCGCCATTCTTTCGCCTTTCGAGAGGATACGCCAGGTAATTGTAGACATGTTCGTGAGATCGTTCCGACTCCACTTCCACGCGGAAATGCTTTGCGAGAGCCGTGCGAATGACGCCTCTGCCTTTTGCATCGGTCTGAAAGTAGTGCGAGGCAAGCATTTCAACGAAGGATGAATCGAGCGATCCGGGCAAGAACACATAACGGTCCATCGCTGAAGAAAGAATCTGCACAAAGGCCGCGGATCCCGGCGGATCATCAAACGGAAGACCGCGAAGAACAAAATAAAAAACCCGGGCCGCACGGGCGGGAACAGGCCGTCCGATCTTTCCGGCGTCTGCCGCCGCAAGAATCTCGCCGGCGCGCGGCACGGCAGAGAGCGGGTCGCGCCGGTAGTTCAACAGCAGAAGAATGTAACCGCCCGGCTCGCGGGAACGGAGAAGAGCCGAAAATCCTGATTTCCACTCTGTCTCGCTGATGTGCCCGTCCGTTGCGCCCGTATAACGGATGATACGCGAAGTCCGCCCATCGGCGGATACGTCGTCGATTCCGTCCATCGTATCGAGCAGGAAGCGCGTGTATTCTTCGGGCCCAAAGCCGTAGCGCTCAAACGTATCCATTACGACGTAGTGAATCTGTCCGCAGTCCGTATCAAACGGGATCTTCATAGCGAGGCGTGCAGCATTCTGCACCAGCTGCGGAGTGGTAAGATTTCGAAGCGCTGCGCGGACAGGAGCATGGACCCGGTCGCACTTCTTCTCGGTCAGCTCATCTAGATTCGTTACGTTCACCGTGCCGATGTTGATGTTCGTCTGATTGTTGCTGTTGATCGTATTGTTGGAGTTTGTAACGTTAGTCGTCGTTGTATTGTTGGTCGTAGTGGTCACGTTGAAGCTGTTGACGGCCCCGGACTGGGACGGAGCATCAGTTTCAGAATACGGGCAGTCAAATCCGTGCAGAATCGTGCCGTTGACCGCATCCAGAAATCTCCCGCTTACCTGAAGCCCTGAACCGCTCCGCCTTACGGCAGCGGAAAGAATCCAGTCCACGGGAAGAACTCCTCCCACCTTTGCCGCATCTTCGCCGCCAAGAAGTCCGGCCGACGCGAGGCCCTGCTCGCGCAGTACGAGGCCGAGCTTCTCCCGCTCAACCGGACGGAACCGCCGGTCGCGCGAAAACGCGGCTGCGTAGGCGTCGAGAACCCGGCCCCGTGTCGACTCATCGACCGAGGATGAAACGGAGATTCCGAGACGCTTTGTGCCGGAGACCTCCAGTCCTTCCATTGTGCATGCGGCCAGCGCCGTTGCCGGATCTGCGGAAACAGGAATGCCGCCGGGGTTCGAAGATTTGCAGAACAGGACGGCCACGAGCGCGGCGGATGCGCATGCGGGAGGAACGATTCGCCAAACAACGCGCAGGCGGTTACTGGTCCGGAGTGCTTTCTGTTGCATCATCTTCATGTGAGGCCTGGGCTGGTTCCTGTTTCAGGCTTTTTAGATAGTCGTCCCATTCGGCGGGAATGTAATATCGCTTCTTATTGTTGCAGTCTTTGCAGCAGGGGACAAGATTTTCCTTAACCGATCGGCCGCCCCGCGCAAGCGGGATCAGGTGATCCATCGTCAGATCAGCGGGCTTGAACTGTTTTCGACAGTAGTAGCAGATCCCGGAGGACTTCTTCTTTCGCCACCATGGGCTTTCGCGCAGTTTACGCGCTTTGTCTTTTTCTCTGGCAAGCTCGCGCTCATCAAGGCGCGGGCCATAGTGCGGCAGAAAATCAGAGGTGGCCAGTACGAATCTCCTGGTGCGTATTTCGGTACCATTTGACGAGATCCACCATGGAGACAACCCCCATCACTGCATCGTCATCAATGACGACGACTGTGCGAAGATGCTGCTCGACCATGAGATTCAAAAGCTCGCGGATCTTTGTGCTGGAAGAAACGCTCGGCAGCGGGCGCTCGCCGATCACCTGTCCGACGCTTGTTTTCAAATAATCGCGGTCGGGATCGAACACTTCCTCGTATCCGAGGCGGAGCAGATCGAACGCAGTGATCATCCCGTACGGCCGTCCGTCGCGCATAACCAGCACGCCGAGAAAGCTGTTCTCGAGAATGATTCGCGCAGCAGCGGCAGCCGGGTCGGCGTAGTCGCATGTAACGACGGCTTTCGTCATCACCTGACTTACATCCGCATCGAGCATCTGCTTGGTGCGGGCAAATATCTTGTCTTTCAGCTGTTCGTCCATTGTCAGCCGTCCTGGTAGAATTTGAAAACGCCGCGCTGCACCAGTTCTGTGTGAATCCGGTTCTGGATGCGCATACGGATGTTGTTTGCCGCTTCTTCTAGAAAGCGGATGTTCTTCGCTTCGCGTTTGCCGTACTTCTCAAGCGAAACGGGTTTCATAAAAATGATTTTCCACTGCACGGGAAGAGGGATGAGATTCAGAGGAATCGGAACCTTCGCGCCGATGTATTTCTCCGTCCAGTCCAGCGTGCCCAGATTCAAATGTGTCTCTTCAGCGCCGATGATGCACGCGGGAATGATGGGCTTGCCTGTAAGAATGGAAAGCGAAATGAATCCTGGATTGAATGGCTGCAGTTGATACATCTGCGTCGACGGCTTGAAGTTCCCCGCCTCTGCCTCCGGAAACAGGAGCATGATCTTATTCTTGCGAAGAATGCGCACAGCCTGTTTGAAATCCTGAGGAAAGTAACCGAGCTTGAAAGACCATCGCGCGAAGAGCTCAGACTGATGCCAGAAGTTGTGACTCATCGTGCGCGGAATGCGCCGGCCGGATTTTAGAATTTCATTCTGGATCACGAATGCATCCCAGCCCATAACGCCGCTGTGATTTGGAATGATCAGCGCGCCGCCATGCCGCGGCACATGCTCCAGTCCTTCCGTATCGAGATGGGTGTAGTCGCGCATCCAGTCGAGGCAGGCATGCGTGAAACCGCGAAGCAGCCAGTATTCGGGATTCTTCCCCAGAAACTCCAGAGGCTTCGGGGACTCAAAAAAGCGGCGGAACGGCACGACAAAGGATGCACGCGCCCGGAACCAGGCGTCAATTCTTTCCGACGCGCAGGATCAAAAAAACAGGTCGCGCTCGCCGAGAAACGAAAGGCAAACCCGGACCACGAGACCTGCCGGGTCGACCAGCAGCGGCAGATAGGCGCGCACCGGAAGGGGGACTCCCTGCTCCTGAAAGACCTTCTTGAGTTTTTTTTCGCCGTCCCGGATTCGGACGCGCATGCCGGGCCGAAACGTCGCCATACGCAGGTCGGGCCCCCGGAACGTTTGCTCCCGGTCGGCATAGCGGACGGCGATTTCATCGCCCCCGGATACAACCTGAGCGGGCCGGAAAAGCGGAGAATCGTTACGAAACAGATGGACCGGGCCGTCTTCGGCAGCCCAGATTTGAGCTTCGCGGCTGCGAAAACGAAGCCTTCCGGACCGGGCACGAAATACCGCCAGGCACATCTCCCTCGAAGCAGGATGGAGGCCCATTGCTTTGAGACTCAGATCCAGCAGTGACTTGATGTCGGGCATACGCGCGGACCGAAGCAAAGATCGATCCAGCCGGATGTGATGGGCCGTTTTCGCTGTGGACCCGTCGCCCGGAATTTCCCTGTCATGGGCAAGCTCCCAGAGCCGGGCAGGATTGAGCCCTTCTTCTCTGAGTTTCGGCGTAATGTCCTGGCGAATTCGATTGCGCAGGTACTGGCGGCTTGCATTCGTTTTGTCCTCGCGCCACTCGATCTGTGCCGCATAACGTTCGATTTCTTCGCGCAACAGGGACAGCATGGGCCGAAATACAAGAACCCCCTCGACCTGCGCGACCGGCGGCATGGTGGACAGTGCGGCCGGCCCGCCGCCGCGAATCAGATGAATCAATACACTTTCAAGATAATCGTCCGCGTGATGCGCGGTCACAGCGTAGGCTGAATCGAATCGGTCCGCCAGTCGCGCAAGAGCCCGGTAGCGCAGCGTTCGACCCGCTTCTTCCACGCTCATGCGCGCACGCCGCGCGAAATCAATCGCGCTGCGCGTTTCCAGATATGCGGGGAAGCCCGCGCCGCGCGCCCGCCCGAGAACAAAGTCTGCGTCGTCTGCGGATTCCGGCCTCACAGAATGATCGAGATGAAATACTACGGGTTCGCACGAAAGCCGTCCTTCGCGTGCAAGCTGCTGATAAATATGAAGAAGGAGCATCGAATCTCGTCCGCCTGAAACGCAGAGGATCGGCGTGCCCGCGGGAGCATACGGCAGAAGAAGCGAAACACGATCGATCAGATCACGCACGACTTGCCGTTTGGAGTTAAGAGATGAAGTGAGGAAAGATTGTGCCGCGGGCTTTCGCCGCGCGGCATACGAATTCTGGTAATTAGTTACGGTACCAGGTTTGCGTGCGGTAGAATGGTCCAAGATAACCACGAAGTTTCAGGTTACCTCCTTCCAGCCACAGCTTGCAGTTGTAGGTCTGTCCCTTTTTGGGATCGAGGATCTGTCCGCCGGACCATGCATCGCCGTCTTTCTTCATGCCCCACATGATGGTCATGCCTTTGATCGGCTTATCTTTGTAGTCCCCGGTGCATTTTGTGCATTTCGGATCCTTTTCTTCCGGATTGATGAGGTCCGCGATCGTAGCGTACAGTACGCCGCCCTGTTCCCAGATATTAACGATGGACTTTGGTTGTCCAGTTTCGTCATCGATGGTCTTCCAGCTTCCTACTGGACTTGCTTGCGCGAAAAGACTTGCGCCAGCCAGAAACAGTCCAACTGTTACTGCGTACTTGAGCGCTTTCATTGCTCGGTTCATGACACCCTCCATTTTTTTTTACGTCCACACCGCTTTGGACGCGGCGAATTGTCATTAGGTTCTATATCCGGGGAGGCAACAAGAATTTTCCTGGTTCCCAGGAAGGTGATTTTCCGTGAACTTTCCTGCAC
>CAZUJO010000085.1:0-11140 GCA_964619995.1 uncultured Leptospiraceae bacterium | reverse complement strand
GCGCGAATGTGTCCGCTGTCAGAGAAATCTTTTGATCCGGGCCGGGCAGATCGTGGGACGTCGTGAAATGTCGTTCCACGGCGCAGGCTCCATTCAGACATGCTGCGATGCTTACGCCGATTCCGGATGTGTGGTCGGAAATACCCACGGGAAGGCCGAACTTTTCGCCCCAGGAACGAATAAGGCCGACGTTGTATTCTTCAGGATCGGCAGGATAGTGCGAAACGCATTCCAGCAGAACCACCGGGGATCCCAGGCCTTTGCTCCAGTTTACAAAATCTTCTACTTCGGCTTCGTCGGCCGTTCCGGTTGCAGTCAGAAGCGGCACTCCGGGAAGCGCCGCCGCGCATGCGCGAATCAACGGGCGATTGGTTAGATCGCAGGATGCAATCTTGATGAGGCGCGGCGAAAGGGTTTTATAAAGATCGATTGAGGGGAGGTCGAAGACAGAACAAAAGAAATCCAGGCCCTGGCTGCGCGCGTGCTGCGCAAGAGACCTCCATGCGGCCGGACTCAGTTCAAACTGCTGAAAGAACTGGCGCAGGCTGCCTTCGCCGAGCCGCGCTTCCTCGTGAATGAAATGCGCGGAATCAAACAGCTGAAACTTGACCGCGTGGGCGCCCGATGCTTTTGCCGCGTCGATCTGGCGTCTGGCGAGTTGTTCATCGCCGTTGTGGTTCAGGCCGATCTCTGCGATCAGATAGGGCGCCGCACCCGCGCCGATCCTGTGGTGCTCTGTCTGGATCATCTGCGTACCGATTGACTCGGCAGTCCTCTCAGGCAAGCATGTTTCCAATGCGAGAGAAGGCAGGGATCCCGGAGTCGATGCCGCGCACCGTGGGAGCGCTGTTCCTTGAACAATGCGACATCTACGAAGAGACGACGGCATTGTCGTTTATCGACGGAAACATCGTAAAGACGGTCACCTACGGCAAACTGCGGAAGATCGTCGAAGACGTAGCCGATGGACTGTCGGCCCGGGGACTCGGGCCCGGAGGGCGGGCCCTCCTTGTGGCGCGCAACACCCCTGAATGGATTTTTGCCTACTATGCGATTCACGTCTGCGGAGGTGTGGACGTCAGCGTAAATCCTGAACTTCCGCATGCTGTCATTGCGCGCCTCGCTCGAACCGTGAAGCCGGCGCTGGCGCTCGTCGAGGATCCCGACCTGGGCGAAATCCTTGAGCGAGACGCGAAGATTAAAGTCATTTATCTCAACTGGAAGAAGGAAGGGTACAAGAACCTGCGGTCGCTGCGCCAGCGGTTTAAGCTCCTCGGGCAGGGTTACCGGCGGAGAAAGCCGGATGACGTTGCGAGCATTGTCTTCAAAAGAAAGGACCTGGAGCTGAAAGAGCCGGGCGGACTTTTGCTCAGTCATTCTGCCGTGATCAAGAACGTCGATGCGTACACATCGTCGCTTCCAGGAACGCAGGCAGATCGATTGATGGTGCGTTTCCCTTTCTGGCATTCTCCCGGGCGCCTCGGGCTGCTGACGGCTCTCACCCGCGGCCTGGAGCTGCAGCTGTCGCGCGGCGACATTGCTGACGACTGCGAGGCGCTGCAGCCGACGATGCTTCAGGCTCATCCGGTGATTCTTGAGGACATTCGCACGCGCGTTTACGAGGGACGCGAAACCGGCGGGCTTCTCTCGGGACTCTTTCTTCGTGCTTATCTGCTGCTTGGTTCCCAGGCCGTGCGCGCGCTGAATCGCATAACGGGTCAGAACGCCGTCTTTCGCGCTTCCGAAAGGGAGTCTTTTGTTCAGCTTGTGCTCGATCTTTCGATTCTGATTTTTCTGCTCCCGGTGAAACTGGCGGGGGATGCTGCCTTCGGCCTGCGTCTCAGGAACCGGCTCGGAGGGAATCTGCGCTGTATTTTGACGGGCGGCGCAGAAGTAAAGCCGCGTTTGGATTTGTTTTTCGGAATGCTGGGCGTCTCGATCCTCGCAGCCTATTACAAGACCGAGGCCTGCCACGTGATAGCAACACGCACGCTCGAATATACAGGACAGCGAAGCCGATTGCAGCCCGGTACGGTTGGGCCGCCTCTGGCCGGCGCGGAGATCAAAATCCTCCAGGCAGGTTCAGATGTTTCGGCGACCGCAGGCGCCGTCGGCGAAATTATGATCCGCGGAGATTTTCTGTTTCAGGGATATCTGGATGCGACGCGCGAATATCTGGATGCCGGAGGATGGCTTTACACAGGGGACCGCGGCAGTCTTTCGATGCAGGGCGAGCTTCGGATCGCACGCCGGGATGAACGTTAGTCGCCTTCGAGACCGAACCACGCGGACGCATAATTCGAGCTCTGCGCTGCGCCGATTGCTTTCCACTTCGAATCCGCCCACTCGCCTTCATTCAGAATAACGGCGCGGTGTGGATTGCTGTGCGCCCATTCATTGACCGCCAGCCACGGGTTCATGGCGTCTCCGGGCAGCGTGGAATGAGCGCCCACAGTGATCTCGTATCCGTCCCCTTTGTATCCTGAAATTTCGCGCGGTTTGTTCCACATGCAGGCAAACTCTTTGCCCGTGTAACAGCAGGATTTCCATGGACCGTTTGCCGACCAGGAGTGCAGGTTGCATTCTCCGGGCTGATAGTTCTTTTGAAGATCCTTCACGTGCGCTTCCGCCACCCGCGTAAGGGAGCGCGAAACCGGGATGGCGCGCAGGCCGTTTTTGACCCTGTATTCGTTGATCAATTCGGCGAGCGAAACTCCGGATCGGGGCAGGGAGTCCACGATCGCAGTCTGGGCCGTGCAGAAGGTGAGCTGCGAAAGTAAAAAAGTCGCAACCATTGTCCAGGGTCTAAGGCGCCGGCCTGCAAGCATGTCGTGATTCATGAATTTTTCTCAGTGTGCGCGCAATATTTTTTGACCAGGCGATTTGTATAGCGAGTTTGACGCTCAAGATTATGCCTTCCCTCGGTCTCCGGAAATCCATCTTGCTTCTGTTCCTCGGCCTGCTTACGGCATGCGGAGCCGGCTCGCGGATTCGCTCCTCTTTGACCGACTGCCCCTGCTACGAAGAAGACGTTCATTTCCCTGTGCCGCGTCCAGGCGTCCCTCCAAAAGAGGGATACGGTCTTCCGCCCGGCGCGGCGAAGAACATGGACCGCGACAAGTATCTCGATGCGATGTACGAAGGCATGAAGAAGGACTTCCAGGATGCGGGCATCAAACTCACTCCGGTGGAGAATGGATTTACCGCCACCGGGATTAAGATTGAGAAAGTTCCGGACAAAGTTACGAAGAAGACAAAAGAACTCCTGGTATCCATTGACGGCGACATCAGCTTCGCTCATGGAAGCGCCTTAATTACTCCGCAGGCGCGCGCTGTCATTGACCGCGTCGCGAAAGCGCTCGCTGCATACCCTGACATCAATGTTACGGTCGGCGGTCATACCGACTCGACGGGATTTTATCAACTGAACGTTGCGTTGAGCAAAGAGCGCGCGCAGTCAACGGCCGATCTGCTCGTGAACCTGGGCAAGATACAGCGTACGCGCATTGTTGAAGTGCGCGGCTTCGCGGACGACCAGAAGATTGTGAACACAATGGCGGCGGAAGTGCGAAACCGCCGCGTTGAGATCAGGATGGCTCCATGATCCGCGCCTTCGTCCTGTTTGTCGCTCTGTGCCTTCCGCTTGCTGCGCAGCAACCGCCCGGCAAACCGGAGCAGCCTCCGGTAAAGCCCGAGCGCAATGACCCGATTCCGGAACTTGAAAAAGATCCGCCGAAAGACGCGGCAAAGGATCAGGCAAAAACCGACGGCCCGGATGCGCCGGCTCTTACGCCGTACCTCGTGCGACGCTCGGAGAAGTTTCGCTTTCGCATTCTCACGGGCGCCGGTTACGAAATGATTCGCCCGGCAATCCTTTCAGAAGCGGGTCCGGCCTGGCAGTTGAACTCTCTCATTCGCGCGTCGAACGGGATTTCGCAGCCAGCTATCTTGATTCAGGACACAAAGAGGGTTCCCGCCTATCGTTACAAACTGAGCGGCGACATTGCGTTCAAAGACCGCGTGTTCTTTGATTATGAGCGGCAGTGGACGAATCAGCAGTACAACAAAGGATATCCGACGCGCGTGAGCTTCGCTGCGCCGGCGAACTCATCCTATGAAACAGCCCTTTACGAAGGGCTTCGCATGCTCAAGTACAAAGAGTTCACCGACAATGCGAGCCTGACGTACCTTCATCCGCTTGGCAAAGGCGTGAAGATCGGCGGCTTCCTTGAACATGAGGCCTACCATGAGAACCTTGAAATCAGCATGGGGTCGACTTCGCTGACAAAAGTCTCTCCGGGCATCCTCACCTGGAGCCAGGCAGGAACGCTGCCTGCATCGTATCAGGCGAAGGGAAACACTGCCGGCCTTGCAGTCCGCTACCAGATGCTGGAGTGGCTCGGTTTTTCTTACCGGGTCAATCCGATTCGTCGTTCCGGCGATTTCAAGCTGTCCGGTCCTCAGATTCTGAACGCGCAGAACGGTGTCAATGGCCCGGTTTCCTACGCTGTGGTCGCTCCCATTCACTATGCTGAATTTTCAGACAGCGGGATTCGCCATCGGTTTGAAACGACGTTTCGATTCCTCTGTCGATATTACGTGATACCCGGGATCATTCGCGAGGAGTACAAGCGCTCCTACAGCATCTACGTGGGAAACACTCTTGCCACGGTCGGAAATTTTACGCCGAAGACTTCCGGGATTGGTTTTGGGGAAATGGCTTCTTCGCACAAGGCGACGAAACAGGAAGTCTTTCTGAAATTCGGCGCAGCGTTCTTTCTCTAAACAACCGCTGCCGGCGCCCGGGCTCTTTGCAAGAAATCACGATTGGGTCGCACTGTTTTCGACTTGTGCGAAACGAGGCCTCGACTATGCACGACCGATCGGCCCAGGCGGCTGCAAAAAGGTAATCTCATGCGAAATACGAAATCCCTGCTGTCAGTATTGATTGGAACCCTTCTGTTCCTTTCTCTTACGCAGTGCTCACTCTTCAGGAAGACATACTATGTCGGCGTCTCTCTGCCATTGAGCGGAAGCGAACAAAAAGACGGTGAATCCATGCTTGCGGCAATCCAGTTTGCCGCGGAGGAAGCCAATCACAAAGGACTTTCGGGCGGAAAGATTGAGCTGATTGTGCGCGACGATAAGAACGATCCGGCCGTTGCAAAGCAGGTAGCCGAGGAGCTGTCCGGCAAAGGGATCGTCGCCGTGATCGGACCATACTACGCATCGACGCTCATGGGCGGCGCAAAAGACGTCTACGAGAAGAACAAGGTCCTCATGCTCTCTCCTTACGAGTGCAATTCGGATCCGCGTGCGTCGAGCAAGTGGCAGTTTAACATCAACTACCCGGACGATCTTGGCGCCGGTTTCATGGCCGTTTATATGAAGGAAGTGATGAAGCTCGACAACGTGCTTCTCGTTCACAACACGGATTCTTTTGGAGAGGGCTCGAAGAACGCGTTTCTTGCAAAAGCGGGCCGCATCGGCTTGAACGTAAAGAAGGTCATCTTTTACGATCACGTTAAGAAATTCGGAGATGATTTCATCGCAACGAACGTTACGCCGGACGAGATTCCGCAGTTCGGCGCAGTCGTAATGTTTTCGCACAAAGGATCGGCCATCAAACTCATCAAGCAGCTGCGCAAGGCCGGCATCACGACTCCCGTCATTGGGCCGCATACGTTCACAAGCCGCCGTTTCCTTACGGAGCTCACCGAGAAAGAGAGTCATGGCGTGTACGCATTTTCCCCTTTTATCTTTGAACTCGCCAATGAACAGGCATCTGAATTTCGCGCGGGCCTGAAGGCGCGCGGGGGAGATCCGGAAACCGCTGATCCGCTGGCCGCTGACGCGCTCTTCCTCCTTGCAGATGCCCTGAAAAACAAGGGATCGGACCGCGATGCTGTGCGCGAATACCTGACCACGCTTACCTGGCAGACGGCCTTCGACGGCATTACGGGGAACCTGTACTTCAACAAAGACAATCAGATGCAGCGGGACGTTTTCGTCAGCCAGATCAAAGACGGTCGTTTCAAGGCCGCTTTCAAGCAGATGAGCATTCCGCGCGAACAGTACGTATACGATGAGCTTCCCGAGCGTGTGGAAAAGGGATACGTGAAAGTAATCGATGACGTTGCCTATCATATGATCGACGTCGTGTTCGTCGGCGTGGACTTCATCAAGATCAACGACATTGATCCGCGGCAGATGATGTTTGAAGGCGAGATGTTTGTCTGGTACAAGTGGACGAATGAAAAGATCGATGTGGCTCAGTTTGACTTCATCAACCTCATGCAGCGCAAGGATCAGTACATCCTGAAAGAATCGCTCGGAGGAGCCACAAAATACCGCGCGTACAAAGTGAAGGCAACGTTCTTCATGCCGTTTGACCTGGCGGAATTCCCGTTTGATACGCAGTATCTTCCAGTCTACATCGCGCACAGAAATAAGAACAGCACGCACATCATGCTGGTTCCGGATGCGCGTCACGTCGATGATGCGCCGGTGAACAACATCACTCCGCAGGAATGGCTCTTCAAGCTGAAGAGTCTCGACACGATGCTGTACCGTTATACCTCCACGTTCGGAGATCCCGACTATCGGCACGGCACAGGCGTCAAAAGCAAGATCTACTTCTCAACGGTCAAAGCGCACGTTCTCGTGAGGCGAAAACTTCTTCCGTATCTGTTCAATTTGTTTTTGCCTCTCGCGATCATCATTGCGATCAGCCTGTTGATCTTCCGAATCCCGGTAGACCAGTTCGTGCTGCGCATCAACGCATCGATGACCGCCCTCATGGCGATTCTCTTGTATTACCTGGCGCAGAAGTCGGCCCTGCCGAGGGTCGGATACTTAATGAAGGCCGACTATTACTTCATTCTGGCATTCGGATTCATGCTCGTGCTGCAGACCGTGAACATCTACATCGTGCACAAACAGCAGAAGGACGGCAAAAAAGACGGCGCGATTGCGCTCAACCGCCTCATCAGTTACTGGTTCCTTGCCATTACCGTGGTGGCATATACCTCAATCAGCGTACTGATGTAACATCCGCTGCAGGGCAATCTGCATAAAGAATCGGCGATTGCCGGCTGATAAAGCCGGCAATATGCCTTGATTCCGCGCGCACCTTTCGAAATGTCGCCCAATACTCGGGCGTGCGCGCCTATCGGAAGAAAAACAATGCAGATTGATACAGGAACTACCGCGTGGATGCTTACTTCCACGGGCCTTGTCCTTTTGATGATTCCCGGACTTGCCATGTTTTACGGCGGTCTGGTCAGAACCAAGAACGTGCTCGGCACCATGATGCACAGCTTTGTGGCGCTCGCCGTCATCGGCGTCCTCTGGATTGTCGTCGGTTATTCCCTTACTTTTGGGAAGAATGCGCTCGGCGGTTTGATTGGATGGAACTGGGACTACTTCCTCCTTCAGGGGATCGATGATTCCGTGGTCAACGGCGTCCCTGAATACGTAATTGCGATGTTCCAGGGGAAATTCGCAATCATCACTCCTGCGCTCATCAGCGGCGCGATTGCGGAGCGTGTTTCGTTCCGCGGTTATGTGATCTTCATCGCATCATGGTTTCTTCTTGTGTACTGTCCTCTGGCTCATTGGATCTGGGCGCCGGACGGATGGCTGTTTCTGCGCGGAGCAAACGGCATCATCGATCTGGCCGGCGGCATGGCAATCCACGTGTCCGCCGGAACGAGCGCTCTGGTCGCTGCCCTCTTTCTCGGAAAGCGCTACGGCTTTCCTCTTAATACGATGAATCCGAACAATCTCGTCATGACCCTCATGGGCGCCGGTCTTCTGTGGGTGGGCTGGTTTGGTTTCAATGCCGGGTCGACTGCCCACAGCGGTCTCGATACAGCGCGCGCTCTGACCATGACGCAGGTTTCCGCTGCGGCGGGCGCATTCGTCTGGATGATGATTGAATCGATCAAATTCCGGCGCGTTTCTTCGCTCGGTTTTGTTTCGGGGATTCTTGCCGGGCTCGTGGTGATTACGCCTGCAGCGGGAGTCGTAAAGCCCTGGGGAGCGCTCTTGCTCGGCGGTCTTTCTTCTATTATCTGTTTCTATGCGCTTGAATTGAAAAACAAACTCGGTTACGACGACAGCCTCGATTGTTTCGGAATTCACGGAGTGGGAAGCGGATTCGGCGTGCTGGCGCTCAGTTTCCTGATTCGCGATTCCTGGATGAAGGATGCCGCGCAGAAGGCAGGCGGCGCCTGGAGCGGACTGGATCAGTTTTTCGTTCAGCTGACGGGCATGGTCGTTACGATTGCGCTGGCGGCCGTGGGAACGCTCTTGATCTGCTGGCTCATCGAAAAGACGGTCGGCTTCCGCCTGAATAAAGCGGAAGAACTTGCGGGTCTCGACCACACGCAGCACAGCGAAAGCGGCTACGGACTGAACAATCTCAACTAACAGAGAGTAAACGAACATGAAAATGATCATTGCAGTTATACAGCCGGACAAACTCGACGAGGTGCGCGAAGCGCTCATAGCGGCGGAAATTACCCGAATCACAGTGAACCGGGTTTCCGGCCACGGCCAGCAGACAGACACAGAGCTCTTTCGCGGCCAGGAAGTGAAGCCGAACCTGCTGCCCAAAGTGGAAATCAAGATCGCATGCAACGATGAGTTCGTGGACATCGCAGTCCAGGCCATCATGAAATCCGCCAGGCACGGCGACGGAGCTGTGGGGGACGGAAAGATCTTCGTTCTGCCGCTGGAGAAGGTCTACCGGATTCGCACCGGAGAAACGGGAGGTCAGGCGATCTAACGCCGGCGGGCCGGGGCTAGCCGGCCGCGTCCTTGATGGCGGCCAGCTCCTCCCAGCGCTTCCACTTGCCGGCTAACGTCTGTTCCAGTTCTCCGTGCTGCCGGCCGAGCTCTGCCAGTTTTTCATAACCGGCTTCTGGATTCGCCAGAGCTGATTCCAGGTCGGATTTCTCTTTTTCCAATTTGTCAATCTGGCGCTCGAGTTCTCTGTATTCTTTGATTTCATCCGGCGTAAGCTTTCGCTTCGCAGTCTTTTGCGCGGCCGCAGGCGCCGAGGACGATCCATGCGAAGCCGGCTTTCGGCCTTTCTCTTCGCGTTCGAGGCGCACTCCTTCGAGATATTCGCTGGCGTTTCCGGAATACTTCCGGATATTTCCGTCCTCATATACAAGAAGGGATGCGGCCACGCGGTCGAGAAAGTAACGGTCGTGGGAAGCGACGAGCACGCAGCCCTTGAAATCCGCCAGGAACTCTTCGAGGAGCACAAGGGTAGAAATGTCGAGGTCGTTCGTGGGTTCATCGAGAATCAGAAAATTCGGCGCAGTCATGAGCATGAGAACCAGATGAAGCCTTCGCCGTTCGCCGCCGGAAAGCCGGCCGATCGGGCCGTGCTGCATGCGGTCTGAAAATCCAAAGTAATCAAGAAGCCTCGCAGCCTCCGTCATCGTTCCGTCCGGCCGGGTTGCGATTTCGCCTGCCGTGCGTTTGACGAACTCAATCACTTTTGACGCGGGGTCGAGCTCGCGTGAATGCTGGTCGAAGTAGCCGAATTTCGTATGAAGGCCTTTGATGATGGTTCCTTTCTCCGGCTCAACGAGTCCCATCAGTATGTTAAAGAACGTTGACTTTCCGCATCCGTTCGGTCCGATCACTCCGAGCCGCTCGCGCGAGCGGAAGGTGTAGTCAAATTTTGAAAAGAGACTCCGGCCCTCGTAAGACATGGCGAGGTTCTTCACTTCGAGGATGCGGTTCTTGCTCTCCTCGGATGCCGTATCAAAATTAAAGCCTCGCCCGGATTCTTTCTTCTGCGCTGCTGAGACTTCTTCGAAACGGTCGATTCTCGCCTTTTGTTTTGTGCCGCGCGCCTTCGGCTGCCTGCGAATCCATTCAAGTTCGGTCTTTAAGAATCGCGCCGCTTTTGCCTGCGTGCGGGCTTCGCTTGCCTCGCGTTCCGCTTTCTTCTCCAGATAATAGGAATAGTTTCCGTCGTAGGTGAAGAGTTTTCCAGAGTCCAGTTCCAGAATTCGATTCGTTACGTTTTCGAGAAACCAGCGGTCGTGCGTAATGAGCAGGATTGCCTTTTTGAACGACCGCAGGTGATCTTCGAGCCAGAGATTGGTCCACGCATCGAGGTGGTTCGTAGGTTCGTCGAGAATCAGAAGGTCGGACTCAAGCGCGAGAGTCTGTGCGAGAGCGATCTTCTTGATCATACCCCCCGAGAGCTGCGAGATTTTCTGATCCAGATCGAGGATGTCCAGTTCCTCAAGAAGCAGGATCATCTGGCGGAGCATTTCATCCGTTATGCGCTCATTCGAAGCCGAGACCGGCGAAAGCAGCGCTTCGCGGATCGAAAGGCCCGGTTCGAAATGAGGAATCTGGGGGAGGCTGGCGATGCGCAGGTGAGCGGTGCGCGCCACGCGGCCGGAATCAGGCTCGTCGGCTCCGGCAAGAATTCGCAGCAGGGTCGTTTTGCCGGCGCCGTTCGGGCCGATGAGGCCCGCGCGGTCCGTGTCGCCAACGCCGAAGGTCAGGTCTTCAAAGAGGGAGCGGTCTCCGATGTGCTTTGAAATCCTGTCGATGGACAGTATGTTCATCAGCGGCCGATGAGCTTCGCCGGAATCATTGTGAATTCAAGATCTGTCTGGCAGGTGGTCTTGCCTTCGACGCTCGCGATGCCTTTCGCGGAGATCTTTCGGGGATCGCCGTTTTTGTCTTTTTCCACTTCGGTGATGGTCACTTCGAGACGCAGCTGGTCTCCCGGAATTACGGGCTTTTCAAACGTGCAGTTGTTTACGCGCGTAAATACGCCGAGCTTATCCTTGTTCTTCTCCGCGTTTTCCGGGAACGAGAGGGGGAAATACAGGCCTGCGGTCTGGGCCAGCGCCTCTACCTGGAGAACGCCCGGCATGATGGGCGCGTCGGGGAAGTGGCCCTGGAAGAATTCTTCGTTCACGCTGAGGTTCTTGATGGCGACGATCTTGTTCTCGGCAAGTTCGATGACGCGGTCGACCATCAGGAAGGGGGGCCGTACGGCCAGGAGCCGTTGGACCACGGCCGGCCCGAACGCGAGGGCCCCACGCCGAGGGTCGCGCGCGACCATCACTCAGACTCCGCGCCGCGCGGGCGGCGG
>CAZUJO010000084.1:0-11180 GCA_964619995.1 uncultured Leptospiraceae bacterium | reverse complement strand
GGCTAACCCCGGGATGGTGTTTTGCAACCTGTCGCGCCGGGCGCCGACCGGGCTGCCGCGCGAGGTGGAAAAGCGAGTGCTGCACATACCGTGCGACCTGGGAAAACCGGAAATCCGCGCGGAGCATCCTGTATTCCAGGCCCGCGACTGCCTTGTGAAACTGACGACGGACCGTCGCTTGGGAAGAGGACTCGGAGATTACTGGAACTCAAAAATGTATCAGGTGATTTCCGATGGAAAGCTGCGCATCCTGCAGGTCGACGCAGGTCTTCAGCCCAGGATGTGGATCAACAATCTCAACTGGTATTTTCCTCCGGGCGAACCCGACACGTTTGATTATATCATCACAAACGGTCTTCCCGAAGACGAAATTCGCCGCCGCATGGGCGAACCTGCCGAGCGCGCCGCATGTGCGCACCTGGACGTGTGGATCTACCGGAGTGATTCGATGCGCGGCGCAACCCCTTTTTCGCGGGAGGCTTTTCAGGCCTGGCGAACTGCCGTGGGACGTTAGGCGACTTTTATATCATGATTCCCGCAGGGCTGCAAGAAGGTCGGACCTGACGCGCTCTTTTGAGAAGCGATTTCGCACGTAATCGCGCGCCCTCATTCCCAGTTCGTTTCTCAGGTCGGACTTCTTCAGCAGATCAGCGACCGCAGATTGAAACTCGGCTTCGCTTCTGTAA
Source organism: uncultured Leptospiraceae bacterium (assembly GCA_964619995.1). Lineage (GTDB taxonomy): Bacteria > Spirochaetota > Leptospiria > Leptospirales > Leptonemataceae > JAEUSB01. The sequence continues at coordinate 10,494 of CAZUJO010000084.1, read as the reverse complement.
AGAAGCCCGCCGCCGCTCTTTTCCACATGTTCCACAAGGACCGGGTTGGCTCCGTTTACGAGAACGGGGACACCGCAGGCCATCGCCTCGAGGGTTGCGATGCTGAAGCTTTCATTCGGCGAAGGCATTACGAAACACAGGCTGCCGGCCATGAGCTCGAACTTCCTCTGCTCAGGAACATAGCCTTCGTACTGAAAACTGCGCGGCACGGTCATATAGCGCGAGCCGGTCAAACGCAGCTCGACTCCGCTGAGATTTTTCGCGTAGTCGAACAGGACATCGCATCCTTTTCCCGGCTCAATTCGCCCGGAATAGAGAACATAAGGGCGCGTCGAAGCAGCCGGCGTAATCCGATCCGGCACAGAAATCGGCAGGCCAACCACACGTCCGCCGGAGACATTCCAGAGTTTTCCTGCAAGACTGCGCTCCGCTTCGCTGTGCCAGATCCAGCGACCGGCGCGCTTTGCCGCATGCGCGAAGCAGAACATCTGCGCTGCCGGTTCGTCATGGAGCGTAGGCACAAAGACAGTTCGCGCTCTGTCCACGAGGAAAGAGCCGAAGTAAGACGGAGAGTAAAGGTACGTGAAAAAGATCACTCGTTCATAGTTCCCCTGCTCGCGGCTCAAATACGCAAGCAGGTCCTCGGAATGCGGTCCCTGAAGGCGGATCCATTCTTCCTCAAGCGCAATCGAGAAGCCCGTTCGCTGGCCTGTCTCAAGCCTCCGCAACATCAATCCGTACAGGCGCTCCCAGGATGGATCGCGTCCAATCGTTACGCTGAAGCGGAGCACCCGCACGGGACCTTCCATGGCTTCGCCAGGCTCGAAATGATTCTTCCAGGTCACCATATCGAGAGCCGTCGTCGTGAGCACGTCGACGCTGTAGTCTTCCGACAGCATCGCCGCAAAATTGCGCGCGCTGTGCTCGGAGCCGGCGGTGTTGGGCGCATAACGTTGCACGACGATAGCGATCCGCGGCTTCATTTCACCATCTCCACAAACCGCGCTGCAAGCGCCTGCGTGTGATACGAATCCTCATAGAAAGCATGGGCATGATCTGCGATGTCAGCGCAGGCAGCGGGGTCTTCGATCAGCCTCTGCATGGCGAAAGAGAACAGATCCGCATCAAAATCATTCCAGTAAATCCCCTGACCGCCTAACGTCTCTTCTACAGCAGTGCGGCCGCATGCGATTACCGGAAGCCGCGTTTTCATGGACTCAATCACAGGAACGCAGAAGCCTTCGTGAGCGCTCGATACGACGTACGCCTTTGCAGAAAGAAACAGGGAACGCAGGCGTTTCTCGGGTATATGCCCCGTAAAGATGACGCTGCCCCGGCGTGTTTCGCGCGATGCGATCCGTTCGAGCTCGGTTGTGTACCCGGAGAGCCTGGGATCGGATCGTCCTGCGAGGACGAGTCTCGCACGGATACCCGTTCTCCTCTGTAAAACGCCGAGGGCCGTTATGAGATGCTCGTAGGCTTTGTTCGGCACGATCCGGCCCACACTCAGGAAGACGGGCTCCTCCGGCGCTGTGAAACGCTCCACCCAGAGCGGATCAAATCCGGCCCAGGTCCGCGATTCGAGCCTGTGAAACGGCGCGATTACTTTGCAGAGATCCCGGCTCGCTCCTTCGCGTACGATGTCCTCAAGGTTGAAATGTGAGTCGCAGAGTATCCCTTCGCAGGGAACGCGCACCAGGTCGGCGAGCGACTTTCTCGTCAGATCACAGATTCTGGCGTAATCCGGGTTGAAGGGAGCGAAGAAGTGAGCCGGTGTAACGTTGTGATACTTCAGGAATCGCCGGCCCTTGGCCTCCGCGAATGCTGCGCTTCCTTCCGGCCAGTACGATGCCGGATGATAGATGACCGTTGAATCGCTCCGCACGAAACGCGCGAAACCAGAAAGAGAATTCGCCGGAGTTTCGCGTGACCAGGCGGCTGCAAAGATGCGAGTCTCGAAGCCCGCCTCTGTGAGCACTTCCGCCTGCGAACGAGCGTCGTTGCCAACCGCATCCCCGGGATCAAGACGGGGCAGAAGGATCGCCGCGCGCTTCATCCCTGTTTTCGCCGGAGCCTGTCTTCGATCGCCGCAAGCCTGAGCTCCATTCGTCTCAGTTTTCGGGGCATAAGCAGGACATCGCGCATGACAGAATAGACGTAACCGAAAACAGGAATGCGGGCAAAGGCCAGATCGATCCAGCTGGAAACACCGCCGGTGAACCTGGCGTGGCATTTGCGGCCCTCGGCCGACACACGCAGACGAATCAAGATTTCCAGCCGATGCATTCCTTTTTGCAGATGATTCCCGTAAACATCCTCTCCGTCCTGATCGATTTCCCGGCAAAGAACGGAACGATAAGCCGCGCGCAGAAACGCAGGACCATCGAGCGTCATGAGCGAGGACACATCCACAAGGCCGGGCACAATGTCGATGGGTTCTTCCACGTAATCCATGTTAGGCGATTCACTCGGGATCGCGTGGTTGTCTGCCGGGCCGACGGACGCTGGCAAGCCGGCCTGCGCCCGCGCTGCTGCAGTCACCTCTTTTTGAATGTCCTCGACGCTGCGATCGGGAAGATTGCGCGCCTTCAGCCTCATGCCAGATTGCGGTTCACGCGCCGGATTCGGGTGGGAATTTGCAGATTCAAAATCCAGTCGGGCTCGATCGAGGCTCGATCTTCACCGAGGTCAAGAATTCTGGTGTCAAAGGAACAGCGGAAGGGCCCTTCATCGAATTCACCGTGAATGAATTCATTCTTTAGAAGAGTCCAGATCGAATCATTCTTGAATACCGGGTGATCCTTCAGGCGCAGGGCAAGCTCCTTGCTTTTTTCAAATACAATCAAGCCGCGGATCTTTTCCCCTCTCAGGGTGAGCTCAATTTCCTGACCGCTGGAAAACAAAGACACAGAGAAAAGAGGCCACTGCCCCGGTGCGGGTCAAGTCATTCAGCAAAAGGCTGGACCTCGTCCAGGATTCCGGCAGAATCGACAGGCATGAGACGCTATTGGTTTGCGGGATGTCTCGCATTGATTGCCTCGGGTTTGCCGAACTGCAGGAGCGCCCAGGAACCGCAAAAGCCCGTATCGGAGCGGCCGCAGTCCCAGAACCGCGCCATCACGCCCGATCAACCCGAATCAAAACCTCAGCCTCTGGCTCTCACCCAGGCGGAAAAAGACGAGCTCGCAGCGATTGATAAATGGACACCCGAACCCTCAGAGCTTGTGGAGAAGCTCGTCGTTACGCCGGAAATGCTGACGCTCATCCGCGAAAGGATGAAAGATTTTACGGTTCGCACGTCCATTACCGAGGAAGATGACGCCCGCTTCGCCGCTTACTGGGGACACCCTCTGACTCCCGAGGAAGTCAAGACTCTCGAAGAGACTGCAGCGAAAGATTCTTCGCGCGGAAGGCGGTTTCTTGCTGTGCAGCTTCTATCGCAGGCGCGCCTGATTCAAAAGGATTTCGCCGGCGCCGCGGCCGTCTGGAAATCGCACCCGATTGCGGGCGCGGAGAAGCTCTCGGCCGCGATCATAAAGATTCTTGAGCGTCCAGAAGAGACGGTGACGCTCCAGAACGCAGGACCGCCCATCAATTCCAACATGGCTGAATACGATGCGGTCCTTGATCTTACAGGCAATCGCATCTATTTCACGCGTTACGATCAGGACAAGAAGCGGAACGATCCGCCAGGCGAAGAAATCTGGCTTGCGGAAAAGAAAGGCGACTCCTGGTCCGCAAGACCGCTCGCCGAACTCAATACGCCTTCGCATGAATCGGTTTTAAGCGCCTCGCCCGACGGGAGTTCGCTGTTTATCTTCGGACACTACCCGGGAAGCCAGGGTAATGGCGATATATTCAAGTCCACAGTGACGCGGAACGGCTGGTCCACTCCGAAGCCGCTGCCTGCGCCTGTGAACAGCCCTTTTTTTGAATCCGACGCAATGATGTCGCCTAACGGTAAGGCGCTCGTATTCGCCAGCGACCGCCCAGGCGGGTACTATCCGTTTCATCCGAAGCAATCCGAATTCTACGGCGGCGGTCGCGGCGGCAACGTGGACCTGTATGTAACATTCATCAAGCCGGATGGATCCTTTACGGTTCCGCGCAATCTCGGTCCTGTCATCAATACTCCGGCCTCCGAGCGAAATCCGTATCTGCACAGCGACGGCAAGACATTGTATTTTTCGTCGGACGGACATCCCGGCCTGGGCGATCATGATATCTTCCGCAGCGTTCGCCTCGACGATACCTGGATTCACTGGTCGGAACCGGAGAACCTGGGACGTTACATCAACGGGCCCGGGGATGATACGGGATTTCGAATGAATGCGCACGGAACGGTTGCTTACGTTTCCGGCGCGCACGAGGACACAAAAGGAACATCCGATATTTACAGCATTTCGCCGCTTCCAAAGAATGCAGTGCCCGCTGAGTCTGTGAGCCTGCTGCGCGGATTCGTGAAAGATCCGAAGGGCGAGCCGGTTGAGGCAGACGTTGAGTGGAAGAAAAAGGGCGACAAGGAATCGGAAGGAAAACTGCGAAGCCGCGCAGACACCGGAGAATATGTCGTGCCTCTCGCGCAGGACCGCAAATACGACGTTCAGATCACGAAACCCGGTTTTATCAACCGATCGTTTGAAGTGAAAACACCGTCGCTGGAAGCTGCGAAGGCAGCGCCCGACGTCGAAATCCCTGTTACAATCAAATCCGATCCCGCCTATCGTCCGCCCGGACCGCGCACAACGGCAGATTCAAAACCGCGAAAGGCTTTCGCACATGTGTACTTCAACATTGGCGGTGTGCGCCCGCAAAATCCCGGCGCTCTGAAGAAGATCATTGCAGGCGCAAAGGCGGACCCTGCTTCCCGCATTGTGATTGAAGCGCATGCGGACGGCCTGGGCAATCCCGCTTTCAACCGACAGCTGAGCGAAAAGCGGGCCCGGGCCGTTTACAGTTATCTGGTGGCGAGAGGAATCGAGCCGCGGCGGATTTCTTACAGGGGAGTCGGCTCAAGCCGGCCGGCCGCGTCGAATCGCACGAACGCAGGGCGCAAAGCAAATCGCAGAGCGGTGGTGCAGCTTCTGCCGGGCCCGTGACGAAAGATTTGAGATTCTCCGCGCGCCCGCAAAACTGGCTCTATGAGCCGTATTTATAGAGAACTTCCCCCTCGCGGAACCCGCATCGGAATCGCATTTTCAGGCGGACTCGACACGCGCGCCGCAGTCGCCTGGCTTGCCGAGCAGGGAATGGAAGTCTGCGCGTACACGGCCGACCTGGCACAACCGGACGAGACAGACATCGCTTCCATTCCGCAGATTGCGCGCGATCACGGCGCTGTCTCCGCGCGCTTGATTGACTGCCGCGAGGCGCTTGCTGCCGAGGGAATCGCAGCCATCCAGTGCGGCGCTTTTCACATTCACACGGGGGGAAAGAAATACTTCAACACGACCCCGCTCGGCCGAGCGGTCACCGGGACGCAGATTGTGCGTGCGATGCGCGAAGACAATGTGCACGTCTTCGGCGATGGCAGCACGCATCGCGGCAATGACATCCAGCGATTCTATCGTTACGGCATTCTCGTAAATCCGGAGCTTCGCATCTACAAACCATGGCTCGATCAGGCATTCGTGAACGCATTCGGCGGCAGAAAAGAAATGTCCGAGTATCTGCAGAAGATCGGCAAACCATATCGCGCAAGCGCGGAGAAAGCATACTCAACCGACTGCAACATGCTCGGCGCGACGCACGAGGCGAAGGACCTGGAATTCCTCGACCGTGGAATGGAGATTGTGGAACCCATCATGGGACAGGCGTTCTGGAAAAGCGATGTGAAGATCGATCCCGAAATCGTGCGAATCGAATTCGAAAAAGGAATCCCGGTTGCAATCAACGGTGTTCGCAAAGCCGGCGCGGAATTGATCCTTCTTGCGAATCAGACGGCGGGTCGTCACGGAGTCGGCATGTCGGATCAGATTGAAAATCGCGTGATCGAGGCAAAAAGCCGCGGCATCTATGAAGCGCCTGGTATGGCCCTCCTTCATATTGCTTATGAGAGACTGCTCACTTCGATTCACAACGAGAACACACTGGATCAGTATTACAATATGGGACGCAGACTCGGCCGTCTCCTCTACGAGGGACGCTGGTATGATCCCGAATGCTTGATGCTCCGCGATTCGTTCCGCTGGATATCATTCCCGGTCACAGGTGAAGTGACAATCGAACTGCGTCGCGGCGACGACTACACGATTCGTTCCACGAAGAGCCCGAACGCAACATACCACCCCGAAAAACTCTCCATGGAAAAAACAGAAAGCGCATTCAATCCAGAAGACAGAATCGGACAGCTCGAAGTGCAGAACCTGAGCATTGCCGACAACCGTCAGATGCTTTCGCAGTATCTCAAGAACCCGCAGATTGCCGATCAGCAGAAGCAGCTGGAGAACTGGATCGACCCGGAAGAGCACGAGCGGTCTTCTGGACGAGTTCCTGGCGTGAATTTCGCCGCGCTGCGTCCTCGGTGTTTCTCAGCGTGAAGGCACGGGAACCTGGTTGAGAATCCTCAAAACTTCTTTCGCTTTCCTATTTCGCAGCGCCTTCCAGTTCGATGTGTCTCGACCGGCACTGCGGTCCGCGAGGAAAGCCCATTCGGAACGGGGCTTTCGGTTGTCCTCTGCGGAAGTCCACGCCTGCGCAAATTGCTGCAACGTCGGGGCCTCTCCCTTCCTCCAGAATTCATTGAGCAAGATTCGCGCGGTTGCGCCGTCTCGAAATCGATCGCTCGTGAGTTTCGAAAGAGCTTGCTTGAGCTTTTGATTCTTTCCCGAATACTGACCGTAGTGGAGACGCTGGCCTTTTGTAAGTCGAGCCGGCAGGGGCTTCGAAGACACAACCTTTGCGGCGAAACGCGTGGGCGGGAGCGCCTTTCCTTTCTCCAGGTACTGTCGAATGCGCCTGAGGATGATGCCTTTTCTGTCGAGCTCTTTGGATTTGCGCCAGACCCCGGGCTGCACCTCAATCTCTATGCGAAACGGAATCGAATGACGCGCGCAGAATGTTTTGATTTCAACCATATTCAGATAGTTGAGATCGGCGAGGAAAGTCTCCCTGTCCCGGAAATTGTTACCGAAGTCTAACATCGCAAAACCCGTCTTCGAATCAGCCCTATCCAGCATCCACGCAGATCAGCAGTCCCGCCATGTCATCCGCCTGACGGGCTCCTTTTGTGTAGCGGTGAATCGAAAGAAACAGGGGATCGAGTGACTGAATGACCTCGCGCGCGAATACATCCTTGAGTCTTGCAATGCCGTACATTTCGCCATTTTCGTCGAAAGCCTCATAAATGCCGTCCGTCGCAAGAAGCAGCCGGTCGCCGGGTGAAAGCTGAACGATTTCTTCCTGCAGCTCAAGCGTGTCAAAAGCGCCCAGAAGCCGTCCGCGCGCCTGAAGCTCACGCGCTTCACCGGTGGCTGCCGAATAATGGAGCGCAGGCGGATGGTGGCCGGCAGAGCAGAAACGAAACGTCATGCGCTCTTCGTCGAGGATGCCGTAGATTCCCGTGATAAATCGATCCATGATTTTCTCAAGAAGCGCCTCGTTCAGATGGTTCAGCACCTGCTCCGGATGCTCGAGCGTTTCCGCTGGCAGACTTTCCAGGGAAATTTTCATCATCGCAGTGATGAATGCGCTCGCAATCCCGTGCCCCGTCACGTCGCTGATAAACAGAAGAATTCTATGATGATCGAGACGACGCACGGCATAGAAATCGCCGCCCAGTTCCTGCATGGGCATATATTTACCGACGATCTTCGCATGCCGCATAACGGGAAATTCCGTTGTGATCAGCCCCATCTGGATTTCGCGCGCATGACCCACATCGCGCATGAAGCTTTTATGTTTTTCCTGCACTCGAAACGCTTCCTGGCTGCGACGCGTCACGAACGCAAGGAACGCTATGTTCACAAGCGCGCCGCCTGCCCAGCTGAGCGGCAGCGGGATGCGAAACCACAGAGAGAGCGTTGTATCCCAGAATCCGCAGGCAGCCCAGATCGCACAGGAAGGCAGAACAAAGCGCATGAGAGATGTGCGGCCGGGCATCTTCAGTCCATAGCGGAACAGCTGAATCAGGGCGTAGGTGATGATTCCAAACAGATTCGCAAGAAACACAATGAACAGCGGTCGATACACATGAAAGTGAAGCGGCATGATGAGGCCCGTGGTTTCCTCGGAGATGAGCAGGCCAGGAGCAAAGACGAGGATCGAGCACCATACGATCCCGCTCGTCCACGCAAGGGCGGAGAAGACGCGGCCGCGCACCGCGGCGAAGCAGAGTACAAAGTCAAGGAAAGCCGGTCCAAGAAGCATACCGCCCATCAAGTTCGCGCGCGTGAAGACTGCCATGGAGGCAAGGTCAGCGGGATGATTTTGCAGTACGCTTACGAAGCAGAAGATCGTGTTTACGGCCGATAGAACTGAAAAGCGGCGCCATAGCTCGTTCTCGCTGCGGCCTGTGCTCATGAAGGCCGCAAAGATCGTAATGAGGAAGGCCGCGCCGCTGGCCCATGCAAAACCGAACGCAGCAAGCAGGACGAGATCCATGCGATCCTTGTGATAGAAGGATTTCGCGGGCGGGTCAAGCAGTTTCTATTGACCCCGCGGCCGCATCGTCTGACCTGGAGGCATGCTCGGCACCATTCCAGACAAGATCGAATCGGACGCGAAAACCCTGAAAATCACCTGGAAGGACGGCAAACAGTGCGTATACGATCTCTTGAGTCTGCGGAAGAACTGCCCCTGCGCAAACTGCCGCGGCGGTCATGACATGACGGCTCGCAGGACGACCGGACACATTCAGACCATCGCTCTGGTATCGTGGAAAAAAGTCGGCCGTTATGCGGTGCAGATCACCTGGTCAGACAACCATGATCTGGGCATCTATACGTTTGATCATTTGCGTGAGTCGTGCGACCGCGGCACAGAATACATGCCGCCTGATGAACGCTGATTTGCGGTAGAAAGAAGAGAGGAAGAGTGGCGCGCCCAGGAGGATTCGAACCTCCGACCTACTGATTCGTAGTCAGGCACTCTATCCAGCTGAGCTATGGGCGCGTTGGGGCGAGTTTTTTCGCGCGGGGGCGGCTGTCGAACCGTTTTCAGGGGCCGGGGTTGGGGTCGCCGAGATACCCGCCGAAAACATAGCCTTTCTTGCCGCCAAACTCAACTTCGCACCAGATACCAGCCGGTCATTGGAACAAATGCGCGCCCTCGATTGCGCGAGACAGGCCCTTGTCCAGTGTCCACAATTTTGCGTTTCTGCGGCGCGTCTCTGAAACCAGAACAGCATCGACGAGCCCGACACCCTTGGAGAGGAGCTTGCGCTGAAAGGAAAGAAGACCGCCTTCAACTATTCCGGAGCTGCTTTGAACGTCGTGAAGTGCCTCCCAATAGTCGAGAAGGATCTCGGACTCGTCTGCAGTGCGACAACCCTGCAACAATTCCGCAAACACGAGAGAGTGGACGAGAATACGACCAGCCTCGATTTCCTGTCGCATCCGTGAGAAGTAGGGTTCGCGTTTCTTGAAAAACTCGATCCAAACAGAAGTGTCTACGAGGATCATGTAACCTTACGGTTTAGGGCTCGCACTTTTGCCGCCGTGAAACCTGGCTGGAACTTGAGCGGGGATTTGGCTACTCTGTCGTTCAGCTTTCGTAACTTGGCGAGCCTGAGCCATTCATTGAGAGCCAGGCTGAGGGAGTCTGTAATGTTTTTGCCCCCGGAGTACTTCTGAACGTCGGCCACGAGGTCATCTGGCAAGATTGCTGTGACTTTCATACGAAACAGTATACGATGCTCTATCCGATTTGTCAAGGAGTGTTCCTGTTTCCGGCTGGCATTGCGTCTAACGGAACGGAGTTATGCGCAGTAAACCACCGGTGATGTACCCGGCGATTTATCAAAGAAGTCCCGCTTCAAAGAAGATTACGCCGTCGGCATTCGGCGACTTTGCGAGGCATGCGAAGGTATATTGCTTAGTCCCCGACAGAATGAAACCGACAAACCGTCCGATTCTGGTCTCAACGGCGTCATTCACAAGAAGCCCGAATCCGGTTTCCATTGGGAGTTGTCTGTGTTAGCATGAGTTGAAAGAGTAGGTTTTTTGATAGAGTCGCGTTCGCCCCATGGACTCTCACCAGCCAAAACACGCTTTACACCCCAGTGATAATGCTTGTCCTAGCTTCCAGCAGGGACTTGAAATATGTCGCCCTGACCTGTTCGGATTTTTCAATTGGCAAAGTTTGATTACAGTCAATCGTACGGACGCATTCTGGGTGTTGCGTATAGTTCTGTCTACAGAAGATTGGGAAAGTACATAAAAGAGCAGAAGTTACCCATCACACCGGATCAATTTCGCCTGCTTACTCACTTGTGGCAACAGGACGGTCGTTCGCAGCAAGAACTGGCGATTGCCACGGATCGTGACCGTGCGAGTG
>CAZUJO010000083.1:0-11248 GCA_964619995.1 uncultured Leptospiraceae bacterium | reverse complement strand
GTTCTTGTCCTTGTCCGAGCTGGCCTTGGGCACGCTCAGCTGGGCGATCACGTCCACGGAATCCCCGGGGTTCAAAAGCCCGCCGACCGCGGAAAGGGACTCGATCATGACCGTCACCGCGCGCTTGCCGGCCGGTGTCTTAAGCGCCAAAGAAGGCTTTACTTTTTTCTGGGCGCCGGGCTTTTCCTGCAATTTTGCCTGCATCTCAGCTATCTGTTTTTGGGTCGCCTCGACTTGCTCGGTCTTGAGCCTGGCGAACGAAGCGAAGACGGTCTCTTTTCGGTCGAGAAAGTGGAATGTCTGGCCGACTGCAATCAACCTCCCGTGATCCAGAAGGACAACGAGCACAAGGTTCGCATGGGTTCCGAAGAACTGAAACGTTATGTGACAGAACTCCTCCGGCAGGAAGGAAAAGAACCCGGGAGCTATGCAGGCAAGCGCGGCATCAAGATGGATCCGGCCGTCCCGCACATCTCCGTGAAGCAGTCGATTCCGGTCACCTGATTCCCCTCTCCGCGCTTTCGCACGCAGACCGGCCCATTGCCGCCGGCAAAAGTTAGATGACATTCTGGAAGGGGTATCCGACACTTTTCCTATGAATCGTTTTGTGAAACTTACACTGGCAGCGCTCCTGATTGCAGCGGCTGCAACCCCGGCCATGGCGATCGGCACGTATGCGGAAGGCCAGGTCTATCTGACCGTAAAGAAATTTGAATCCAGCGGGATCATCTTCGAATCCTGGGAAGGAACAGGCGAAGTAACGGTGATCGATCCGTCCGAATCCTGCAAGCAGGAAGAGAATGAGTGCTATACTCCAAAGAAGGAATCCATCCGGTTCAGCGTTCGCCCCGAAACGGACGGCGGCAAACTGGCGGCGGAGCTACAGAAAAACATCAACAAGGAAGTTCTGGTTTCCTATCGCATTCACCGCATTACGGCTATGGCCCTTTCGAGCGGCTTTGAAATCACGGGCTTGATTGAGCCTCAGACCAGCATGCCGTCTGCTTTCCCCGCGAAAATGGCGGTTCGCAAAACAGGCGCTAAGCGAAACTTCAGCGTGCTTGGACGGATCATTCGTCTCGAGTATGCAGGCACTGCAATCGGCACGTACGAAGGTCTGTATGTGGATGGTCAGAAAGGAAAAGTACACCCGTTCTCAATCACAGAGCCGGCTATGGCCGAGCATGTTTACAAGGTGATGGCTCTGAAGAAGGATTATAACATTGGCGTCAGCCAGGCTTTCGTAACGGGCGTTCGCAAATCAGACTATGACGTTTTCGAAATCAACCTGAATGAGCCGGCCGGCGCAAGCGATCCACAGCCGGTCGAAGAGAAGAAGCCGCAGGCTTCTGACGACAAGAAACCTCAGCCAGTGGCCGAAGAGAAAAAGCCGCAGGCAACTCCAGACAAGTAACCAGACCAATGCGTGCGCCTCCGGGCGCACCGTTTTCTTCTTGCAATGCGCGGAGAGAGTGACGACCTCCGCGCATGCACGGCTTGATAGAGGACATCGGCCTTTCGATCATCGTCGCAACTGTAGTCGGCATAATTACGCATCGCTTGCGCCAGCCGATCATTGTAGGCTACCTCCTTGCGGGCATCATCATCGGACCCCAGATCGGTCCGCAGCTCGTACACGATCCCGAACACATTGAGATCATTTCTGAAATCGGATTGATCCTTCTTCTATTCATCATCGGGCTGGAGATGAATCCGCAGCATTTGATCGCCGGCGGGCGCGCGATCTTCATCGTCGGACTCGGGCAATTTCCCCTCAGCGTGATTCTGGGTTTTGCGGTTTTCGCAGGCGTTGGATTTGCCGCAGGATGGATCGATGCGCTCTATCTTGCCATTGCCTGCGCCCTTTCAAGCACGGCCATTGTTGTAAAAGCCCTCTTTGATAAGTTCGAGCTCGATTCGATTCCAGGAAGACTGACGGTCGGAACCCTCATCTTTCAAGATATCTGGGCGATTCTGGTTCTCGCGCTTCAGCCGAATCTTGCAAACCCTTCTGTTCTGCCTGTGCTCGGCGCCATATTGCGCGCAGCGGCGCTTCTTGCAGCCGGCTTTTTAGTAAGTAAGTATATATTATCGCACGTCTACCGATGGATCTCGCGCGCGCCGGAAATGGTTGTTGCCGTGTCCATTGGCTGGTGCGCATTCTATGCCGCTCTCGCGCACGCAATCGGGCTTTCGTTTGAAATGGGAGCTTTGATTGCCGGCGTTTCGCTGTCTTCGTTTCCGTACAGCGAGCATGTTACCGAGAAGACTCTGCCTCTGCGCGACTTCTTTCTGACACTCTTCTTCATTTCGCTCGGAATGAAGATCCCGTATCCTGAAACGGGGATGCTTCTGGCTGTGCCCTGGATCATCCTGTTTGTGTTTGTTTCGCGCTTCTTGATTGTGTTTCCCCTGGCGCGGCTCGGCGGGAGCGGGAAGCGCACGGCTCTCATTTCCGCGCTGAACCTGAGCCAGATCAGCGAGTTTTCTCTGGTAATCGCCTCGATTGCAGTGACCCGTTCTCAAATGGAGCCCCGCACCATGTCTGTGATTCTGTACAGCCTGGCTGCGACTTCGATTCTCTCTTCTTATGCTCTGAAGTACAATCATGAGATTTACTCGCTGCTTACCCGTTATGCGCCCTTTCTTCGCGACGCGCACGGGAGAGACGCAGAGGAGCACCGGCAGAACGTCGAGATTTGCGTGCTTGGCTTTCACAAAGGCGCCCGAGCTTTCGTGGACCGGCTTGCGGCGCTGCGCCCGGATCTTCTTCCCGGCCTTCTCATTGTGGACTACAGCGTGGAAGTCCTGAAAGACGTGCGGGACCTCTACCGGGTGCGCATCTTGTTCGGGGACATTTCAGCGTCCGATACGCTCGAACGGGCCGGGGTCAAAGAGGCGCGGACCATCATATCCTCGATTCCTGATGTGCTTCTTCGCGGAACTACGAACGCGAAGATCGTTCGTCTGTGCCGTGCGCTGAACCCGGATGCCTTTATTGCGGCCACTGCGGATTCGCGCGATCAGGCAGAAGGGCTGAAAACGGCCGGCGCCAACCAGGTTCTCCTGCCGTACGTGGTCACAGGCGAGCGTCTCGCAGGCGAGCTTGCTCGCTCTTCATAAAAATTGACTCCGGCAGATGGATTGGCAACCTGGCCCATGCTTCGTTCTACCGCACTGATCCTCATTGCCACTCTTGCCTGGTGTTCACCTGAAAAACCTGGCGAAGCGCGCCCCAGCCAGCCGGCCGTCACAGAGACTCCGCAAGCCGGACTGCCAGAGCTCGCGCGCTTCCTTGCCGGCAAAACGGAGCCGGACGATTCGAGACTTGGCAAGCTTGCGGCAAGACCCGAGTACAAGCAGCACAAGCAGCAGGTCAGCTCGATCTGGTCCATGTACACGAAGGATTTTTCCGAGCCGCTGGCCGAGTGGCGCACGCAGAATGTTCCTGCCGTCAAATCCCGCACCGTATTCTATCCGTTCGCGGGTCCGGATTTTCCAAACGCAAACACGATCTATCCCGGCGGCGACACATACATCATGATTGGCCTTGAGCCTGCTGGCGGGACACCGGATCTCGCTGCGATGAACGACCACAAAGTCTTCGCGGAGCTGCGCCGTATGCTGCAGAGCGTCGACTACGTTTCACGCCGTTCTTACTTTATTACTTCGTTCATGAACCAGAGCTACATCATCACAGAGGGAACCGCTCCCGTGATTCTGCTGTACCTCGGTCTTCTCGATTTCATTCCTTATTCGGTCAAAGCGATCGATCTTGATGAAAACGGAAAGATCAAGTACCTCACGGACGAAGAAGTTAAGCAATACCGCGCGGCGCACAAATGGACGCACGTTGAAGTCCGCTTCCAGGCAGCTGCGGGACAGCCGCTCAAGACCATCTACTACTTCAAGCAGGATGTCCAGGATGAAGCGCTCGAAAAAGATCCGCGCCTTTTGAAATACCTGGGATCGCTTCCGCAGTTTGCGTCTGTATTCAAAGCGGCTTCTTATTTGATTCACTACGAAACCTTCAGCAAGATCGGAAATCTCGTCGTGGACAAGTCCGAGTTGATCGTAATGGACGATACAGGTCCGAGAATCAAGAAGCTGCAGGATAACTACGACATCACAGTGTTCGGAAGATACGGAAGACCCATTCCGCCCTTTCAGTCTCAATACCAGAACGACCTCGTGAAGCTGTATCGCGATCAGAAGCCGGAACCCATCAAGTTCCGCTACGGTTACGGTGGTCAGGACGGAAGCCGCGGGATTCTGCTCGTTACGCGCAAGAAGGCAAACGCCAGCGCAGACGGCCAAACGCAGCCAGAGAAATAACACCCGGGGATTCCGGGAGACCATATGATCCGGAGTCCTCTGCAATTCAAAAACGCGAGGCCTCTGCACGTTCATGCGTGGCAGAACACAGAGGCGCTTCTTCGCCTGCTGCACGAAACCGGCGCAAGGCGCGCCTTCCTTCTCGCAGGTCACCCGCAGAATGATCACATCGAGAAATTCCTGGCGGCCCGCGGAGTGGTTGTGGTCCTCTGTCCGGTGGAGCCCAATCGTTTCTTACGGCAGATCAATCAAGGCCTGCGCGCCGATGATTCAGTTCTGATCTATTCGGACACCGCGCGAGACGAGGTCGTCTATCTCCTTTCGTGTCTGCTGGTCGGCGCCGGGCTCAAACCGCGGCGCGCCGTTCTCCGCATCGACGGACAGAATCTTTCCAAAAAAACGCTGACGCTTGTAGAAGAATTTGCGCGCAGCAGAAAGCGTGACGCAGCCACAATTCCGAATCGGCGCGAACGCCTGAAAATGAAACTGGCATTCGGAACGGCCGGGGCCCTGGCATTCCTCAGTGTTCTGGTTTCTGCATTCCTCGCAAAAAAAGCGGCAGAAACGATGGTGCAGGACTACAGCCTGAGCCTGGCCCGTGTGATCGGATCGCAAATGGAATCTGATCTGAGGAATGCCGTCTATCGTTCTGAAGATGCGTTATCCGGCCGCGATGCGGATTATTTTCGGCAGAATCCAGCCGTGGTTCTCGTTCGCAGTGGTACACGTTCAACCGCGCGCGCAGAGATCAATGCTGATCGCAGCTCTTTGCGCGACGACCTGAGTTCCGTTTCCGCGAAGCCCGGACCGGAAGTGGAACGTGTTGTTGTGCGGGGGAGTGACTACCTGATCTTCAGGTTGAATCAACAGGTTGTTGTGTTTTCTGCCTCGCGGCTTCTCGGAACGTTTCGCGCGCCCAGGCAATCCGGCCTTTTTCAAGTGTTTCTCGTGGATCGGCAGGGCAACTATCTGCTTTCCACATCCGAGTTTCCCACGGCAAACGGACGTGAGCTCCCCATCGTCTCGGAAATGCTCAGCAGTTCCAGGTCCAATGGATCGATGCGCTACGCGGACCGAGGAAGACACAACCTGGGATCGTATCAGACGCTCGGGTTTTCAGGCCTCGGCATTGTTTCCTTTGTGGAATCCCGCCGGGTTCTTGAAGCGGTCTACCGTGAATGGACGGGCCGCGGATCCGAAGAAGAGATTGGAAAGATCACCTATCGTTATCCTGCGGCACAGCGGCGCGGATCGGGCCGTGTATTCTGGGAGGATACGGATCAAAAGCAGGCGATCTACAATGGGGACGCTCTGCGAACTGACGAACGGTCGGAAGCTCTCGTCACCCTGGCCGGCGGGGCGATTCTTGAGCTGGATCCGCAGAGTCTGATTCACGTGAGCACGAGTGGATCGCGGTCTGAGATCGAGCTGTCGCAGGGTTCACTTCTTGTGCGCAAGCCTTCGGGAAAGGAATCCGTCCTGTTTCATCAGGGAGGCAGAACCCAGGCCATTCTGCCGAAGGGTGAATTCCGCCTGACGGTGAGCGAAGGCGCAGCCGAGGCGCGCGGCTCTTTCGAAATGGAACGGAACGGGGATACATTGCAGAGTGATCGCGACACCGTGCGCATCGAGCCCGAACGAGTTGAGCGCATTCGTCCCGCATTTTCCGACCTTTTCCCTCCCGATAACTTTCGCGTCTTTACGGAAAAGGACCGCCTCGACATTCCCTTCTCCTGGTCCGGCCAGGCGCAGACTCTGGAAATCAGCGATCAGCGAACCTTCGGCTCCGTGACGCAGAGCCAGGTTGTGAAAGGGCAGGCCTCTTTGCGTGTTCCCTTTTCGGACGGGCTCTACTACTGGCGCCTGACCGGCGAAGGCAAATCCAGCGAGGTTCACAAATTCCGCATGGTTCGGACTCTTGAACTCCAGATGATTTCGCCGCCGGGAGAAGTGAAGCTTTCAGAGTCTCAGCCTCTGGTTCCTTTTGAGTGGTCGGAAACGCGTCTGGCAGCGTCGTACCGCCTGGTCATCGCGAGGGACGCGGAAATGAAGAAAACCGCCGTGGACCGGGAACTGCAGCGCACGTCAGTCGCCATTGATCTTGCGCCGGGGGAATACTACTGGCAGGTGGAGGCGGTCGGCGCGCTCCCGGGGTCAAACAGCCGCTCGGCCGTAAAGAAGTTCCTGGTAACCAGGGTGATTGTGGTTCCTTCCGATACGGAGAGCCCGAAGGAGGCGGCCCCGGAGAAGCAGGACACGGTTCTGGGACGCCCTTCTGTCGTCTCTCCGCCGCCCGGTTCAAGCGTTGATCTTTCCTCCAGAGACAATCTCGTATTCCACTGGACGGCCGTTCCCGGAGCGCAACGTTATGCGATCATTATTTATCAGTTGAAAGGCGGAAAGATTCAGGTATACCGCGTGGATACGGGGCAGACCGTTCATACTCTGAAAGATCTCAGCGTGCTGGATTCCGGGGAGTTCGCCTGTGAGGTGCGCGCGTATGCCGGCAAAGAGGAGACTACATCCGGCCTGTCTCAGTTTTCGGTGACGTTGAATTCCAGGCAGCCGCGCAGACCCTGACGTCCTGCGCTATCCGGTCTTCAGGCTTCGACGATTCCTGCTTTGATGGCGTATTTGACGAGGTCGGCTACTTTGTGTACGTTCAGTTTCTTCATGATATTCGCGCGATGAACCTTAACGGTACGCGGGGAAATGAGAAGTTCCTTGCCGATTTTCACGTTGGACTTGCCCTCCGCGACGAGCTTGAGAATCTCTCGCTCGCGGTTGGAAAGAATCTGAAAAGGATCCTTTCCGGAACGCGGAGTATCAAAACCCGTAACCAGCTGACTCGTAATGCGCGGGCTCAGATACGTCTGCCCTTTTTGAATGACTTCGACTGCTTTGATCAGGTCGCTGCCCGCTTCCTCTTTCAACACATATCCGTGGATGCCAAGTTTCACGAGCTGCTCAACGTACTCGGGACTGTCGTGTCGCGAAAGAACCAGGATCTTCATGTCGGGCACGTACTTTCTCAGCTTGCGAGCCAGCTCTACGCCGGAAAGAGACGGTAAAGAAATATCAAGGATCGTAAGATCCGGCTTGAGCTTTTCTATCTGCTGTAGAGCATCGAGCCCGTCGCCGGATTCACCGACCACTTCAATGCCCGGGAGACGGGCGAGAATGAGGCGCACACCTTCGCGCAGAATTGTATGGTCGTCGGTAATGAAGACTCGAAGATTCATTTTGTTTCTCCCGGAAAGGTGACCACAAATTTGGATCCTTTTCCTTTTGCCGATTCAATCGAAAAGCTGCCGCCCGCTGACTCGGCGCGCCTCCGGATGCTGTCGAGGCCAAGTCCAGTCCTGGGTTGTGACGGCGAGAAGCCCTTTCCATCGTCTATGATGGTGAGCTGTGTCCCGGCCGGTTTGGCGCGCAAGGTCAATTTGACTTGGTTTGCCCGGGCGTGCTTTACGATGTTTGCAAAGACTTCCTGCACGATCCGGAAAAGTCGGATTTCCAGGTCATGCGGCAAAGTCTGTCGGGCCTGAATGTCGAGATGAACCCTGAGTCCGTGCGCCTCGAGAACGTTTCGCGCATGCCAGCGGATCGTGGACTCAAGCCCCAGGTCGTGCAGCGACCGCGGGTAGAGATTCGTGTAGATCTCGCGGAGTTCCTGACTTGCCTGATCAATCAGCGACAGCGCCACAGGAAAGCGGTCCGCTAGCTGCTCCGGGTCGCCTTTGTACGACACAAGATTGATTTTCGCCGCAAGGATCAGCTGGCCCACGCTGTCGTGCAGGTCTGAAGCAATTCGCTGCCGTTCCTGTTCCTGAACTTCAATCAAGCGCGAGTTTAGCTTTTGAAGCCGGAGCTCAAGATCTTTCTCATGAGAAATATCCCGCATGATGATGCCGACGCTGTCGTGTTCAAATGGGAAGATCGAATAACCAAAGGTGGACGCACCCGTGCGAAACTGCAGACCTCGCCGCGTTGCCTGCGTGCGCGCGGCCTGCTGCAGATTGGAGACGAATGCTTCTTTCTCTGCCCCGCGCAATTTCAAGAGAGGGAGCAGCGATCGTCCCGCAAGCTTTTCAGCGCTGACGTCTGCCCAGTGCGCGAACGATTCATTTGCAAAGCGGATCCGCAGATCCGGGCCGATACTGACCACAGGCGAAAGGCTCGACAGCAGGCGTGAAGTGTAGTCGTAGATCCGGTGGAATTCCTCTTCGGCTTCCACGCGCGCTGTCTGATTGATCACGACACCCTGAACCCCCGCAACCTTGCCGCGGTCGAGAAAAGGGGTGAGGAAATACTGAACGCAGTAACGATAGCCGGCCCTGGTGCGAAAATCCGCCTCTCCGATCACCGGCTCGGCCCTTGCCACGCAGAGTTTGAATTGAGCCGTGATTCCAGCCCGCACAAGGTGAGCCTGTCTTAGCAGGTTCGCCCGGCGCAGTTTCTCGAGAGAGAAAAGACTGCGCAGCGTGGAGTTAGCTGCCTGAACAAATCCCTTGCGGTCTGCTACAAAAAATCCGAGCGGCGCCCGTTCAAAAAGAGACTGGTAGCGATCTTCGTGAAGCACAGGCACAATCCGATTTACCAGCGCGCAATGTGATCTTCAGCCCAGCCCACGGCATCCTTGATTTCGTAGGACTTGCGCCCGACTCGAATTTCCCCGCTGTAGCGGCCGATCATCTGATGAACGTCCGAGGCGACAATGAGCAGGTTCGATTTTGCGCGCCGATCGAAAAAGGGGGTGAACTGGAGATCGATGGCCTTTGACTGTTCCGTGCGAATGACCCACGGTTTCATGAAATCGTTGCGATCATACTCAAAGCGGATGTTTTCCGGCAGCTTGATGGTTTTTCCACCGGCAAGAATGGAGTTCTCCGTATAACCGCTGTTATCCGTCCACTTTGCTCCCATGTTGGCTCCGACGAGTTCGCCGCCGGCGCGGGAAACAACAACTCCCCAGTTCCAGACGCAATTGTAGGGCCATACGCCGCGGCCGTAATCAAGACAGGCGAACGTCGTTTCCGGGCGGAACGTATGCGAGAATCCGCCTACCTGAAATGACCCTTTCGCCGAAAGGCCGATCTGCTTGGATGTGAATTGAAATCGCTTCTTGCTCCATGGAATCACCACGTTCATGGTTTCGAGCTGATCGGCGGAGACTTCGATGTCCGCTTTGAGGGCCTCTCCGGCAATGTTGGGGATTGCTGCGAGGAGTCTCGTGCCGTCTTCGGCCGCTTGAAAATCAAACGACAGATCGCCGGAAGCATAGCGCGCATTGTTGTTCGTCTGCTGGCCGAGCACGATGCCCCGGCCGAAAGGAACAATCTTTGTAAACTCTGCGAACTTCCGTGTGCGAAAATCAAGATAGTAAGCGAACACAAGCCCCGCATAGTCCACATCCGAGATCGTAAGGGAAAGCAGGCATTCATCATCATAGATGCACCAGTAGTTCCGGCGTTTCTTCCGAAAGAAATGCCGGGAGAGGTTGCACCTATGCAGCGGAGTTCTGGACCAGCCGATGGCCGACGGGTTGAGGTTTCCGTTCTTTTCGCAGAGCGCGATGGCCTGCTTGATTTCTGATTCCAGGTTCATCTGCCAAAATACTCCGAGTATTTCGCATCTGCCTCATCTCCGAAGAGGATGCGGCATGCTTCCCGGATCCCGGGGGTGTTTGCGATCGTCTCTTTTCTTTCGATGAGAGCAATCTTCGAGCGTCTGCGAAGGAAATCGTCCAGTTTTGTAACCATCTCGCGCCGCGCAGCCATGTGGATCTCGCAGCGGATGTATTCAGTTCCCTTGATCAAGACCTCCGCATTCTGCGGATCGTCGCGGATGTCTTCGAGCAGACCGAATGCGCTCGTGCCGTATCGGCGCCACAGGCGCGTGCTCAGAGGCTCGGACGATTCTTTCGCAGTCAGCGAATCGAGATTCATCAGTTTCGCCTGGTGAAAGAACTGTGCGCGAACATCTTCCGGTGGTTCGCCGTACCAGATGGCGGAAGGGTACGGGAGCTTTACGCCGCATTTCTCAACCAGTTCGGCGATCTCTTCGCCGATGTTCAGGCAGTCCGTCAGTTTGCCGCCGAAGATGCTGATGTGGCCCCGAGCCGGGTCGCCTTCCACTGCATGTTTGCGCGAAAGGGAGGTCCAGTCACCTTTATCCTTTTTCGCCGTGCGCGGATTGACGACCAGGGGCCGGACTCCGCAGCGCTCGGCAATGATGTCCGACTTATCAATGGGTTTGTCGAACTTCAGCAGATGGTTGATGTTTTTTAACACGAATTCGCGGTCTTCGTCTGTGACGACGGCCGGAAGTTTCTCCACTCGTGTATCCGTTGTGCCGATGCAGGAACGCGTTCCCATGGGGATCACGAAGAAGAGACGCCCGTCGCTTGCAAAGAAGGTGAGGACGCGCTTGCTCGGCGTAACCCGGTTGATGAGCAGATGAATTCCTTTGGAGAGCACATGTCTGTGCTCTGTTTGAATCGACGTCAGGCGATTTTGTTCTTCAACATACGGTCCGCATGCGTTGATGAGGAGTTTGGATTTGATATCAAACGTGCGTCCTGTTATGACGTCGCGAGCGTTCGTGTTCCAGAATTCCCCCTCGCGCTTTGATCCAAGCGATTCCACGTAGTTGGCGCAGATCGCCCCGTTGTCCAGGGCCTTTCGCACAAAGCCGAACACGAATCGCGCGTCGTTGTCGTGCAGATATGCGTCCGAATATTCGAAACCGCCCACGCTGGAATCCTGCCGCACCACTGGTTCTTCTTTTGAGATGTCTTTTTTGGAAAGGAGGCGCGGACCCTTCGTGAAGAAGTTGCCGATCAGCCAGTAGAGCAGCGATCCCATGAAGAGGAAGAGCCGCGGCCAGCGGAATCCCTTTTCCAGATTCACGA
>CAZUJO010000082.1:9934-11250 GCA_964619995.1 uncultured Leptospiraceae bacterium | reverse complement strand
CGCCTGGACGAAATACGTATCGTTGAGTATGATCTTTCTTGCAGTGCTCGGCGCGTTCAGCACCCAGAAAGGGGCCGGCTACTCCTCTACGGTTGTCAAGCAGCTGAATGAAGCCACTTTCAAGCAGACGGCCGCTTCCGACGAATGGGCGTTCTTCCAGGCCAAAGGGATTAAGCAGAGCATTGCTGAACAGGAGAAGGAACGCCTCTCGCGGCAGGGCGATGCGGTCGGCCTTAAGGCAATTACAGAAAAGATCGAGCGCTACGACAAAGAGAAGAAGGAGATTTCAGACAAAGCGAAGGAGCTCGAGCAGGGGCGCGACAATGCGCGGACCGCCGCCACAAAGGCCGGCGAAATCGGGCGGCAGCTCGGCCTCGGGACGACTTTGTTCCAGATCGCAATCGCGATCGGTGGTGTGTGTCTGGTGATGAAGAAGAAATGGCTCTGGTATGCCTCCATGGGGATTGGAGGCATCGCAACACTCGTCATGCTTTCCGTATTGATTGGCGCCTAACGGGTCTTTGAGGGCGCCCGTCCGCGCGCTAGCTTTTCTTCATGAGGGATGCTGCGATCCCCGTGGAGAAAGCGCGCGGCATTGTTTCCATAAAGAAGCTGTTGACCGCATTGGAAATGCCCGGGATGACCTGAGCTTTTCGTTTCATCATGGCCTTCACGCCGATGTGGGCGACCTGACGAGAAGTCATCGAGAATGCATTCATGAACCCTGTTTTCGCATGACCGGCCACGTCATGGAACTCGGTTTCCGTAATTCCCGGACACATGGTTGTGATGCTGACCCCTGTGCCTTTGAGTTCGTGATTCATTGCGTATGAGAATGAAAGAACATATGATTTCGCCGCCGAATACACTGCATAGATCGGCGATGGCTGGAACGCTCCAATGGAGCTGAGTTGAAGAAACCTGCCGTAGCCCTGTGCTTTCATGTCTGCCGCAAAAAGCCTGGTGATTTCCGTAAGCGCCGTGATGTTCACCTGAATCATTTCGCGGATTTCTTCGAGACTCTGTTCGAGAACTGCGTTCTGCTTTCCAAATCCTGCATTATTTACAACGATCGTTATGTCTTTACGAATCGATCGCACAGCGTGGTAGAGCTTGCTTGCCGCTTCGGGCTTCGCCAGGTCTGATTCAATTACATCCACTCGCACACCATGAGCGGCGCGCAGGTCTGCGGCCAGTTTTTCGAGACGGTCTTTGCGCCGCGCTGTGATGATCAAATCGACGTGCTTTTCCGCGAGGATGCGCGCAATGTCCTGCCCGATTCCGCTCGATGCGCCGGTGATGAGAGCTGCTTCTTT
>CAZUJO010000082.1:0-9924 GCA_964619995.1 uncultured Leptospiraceae bacterium | reverse complement strand
CGGCCATTCAAGACGCAGTGCAAGCGAGAAAACTCCTCACGCAAAAAATCACGGAGGAGAATGGAGCATTTTCGTTTACATGCCGGGTTTTTCGCCGATGTGGTGTGCAGCCTTGTAAAGATTGAATGTTGCGTGCGCCTGACCCTGGTGGTGCGGCTCATGCCACAGGATGATCTGGAAGAGTTTGCGGTACGTGTTGTCTGTGCCCGGCACCTTTTCATCGATCTTGCTCATGTCAAAGTCCTGAATGGACTTCACAAGAGAGGCTCTCGTCTTTTTCAAGTATTCCCGCAGCGGTCCGGTTTTCGGGACAGAGGGTCCGGCCGGCTTTCCGCTTTTGAATTCGTCCGCATAATGTTCGTCAACCAGCTCGGCCTTGCCGATCCGCGTTGCCTGGCGATCTTCCGATGCGGCGAGGTGCGCCAGCTGCCAGCCGAGAGGCGCTCTGCCGTCGGCCGCTCTCCAGGCCAGCGCCTCATCTCCTTTGCCCGATTTTTCAATCTCGTCGAGAAGCTTCTCAGTATTCTGACGGTTGAATTCCATCTGAGCGAGCATGAGTCCCTTGTAGTCTGCCGCAGGCGGCTTGCTGCATGCGGAAATGAGAAACAGGATGAAAGGAATCTTGATGAAAGATGAGCGCATCGCCTCAGAGTTCATGCCGATCCGTAAGCGCAAGTAATCCTGTTTGTGCTCTTTCAAAAAAAATTGCGAATCAGGGAGGGCAGGTTATAGAGGCCGTATGGGAATCGCGATCTCTGTGATCGTGGGAGCGCTCTTCTGCTTCGGCTTCATTTGCGCGCGCAGGCTGAGAGACCAGAGGCTGCGTGAGTCTGAACGATTGCGGATGAGGGAGGACTTCATTCGTTTTCTCACCCATGAAGCTCGCAGCCCTGCATCAGCATTTCAAATGGTGCTCCCCGATCTGAAATCCAGTGCTGCGGAGGAGCAGCTGCCCATTCTCGATGCGCTCGGCCGGAGCGTTCAGCAGCATCTGGTGTTTCTTGCGAAAGTATCAAAAGTTTACAGATTGTGGGAGGACGCCGGGGAAGCTTCGCGCGCGCGAGAAACTCAGATCGAACAGGTCGTCAATGATGCCCTCGATGGACTTCGTCCACAATTTGATCAGAAGAAGATCCAGATCGATGTGAGACGTCCTCTACCGCCGCTGCGTTTGTTCCATCCTGAACTGCTGCCAGAAATTTGCACTGAGATTCTGAGCAACGCCGTGCGCTTCACTCCGGACGGGGGTGCTGTAAGAATTTCCGCGCTTCGGGATGGAATCCTGATCACCGATAATGGAATAGGAATGAGTCCTGCAGTTCAGAAGAAATTGTTCAAACCGGGCGCGACTCAGACGGGAACGGATGGTGACAAAGGCAGCGGTCTCGGTCTCATCTTCTGCGCGGCTGCCATGGAGCGTATGAAAGGATCTCTGCACATTGAGACTGCAGAGCGCGGCGGCACGCGTGTCACCTTGAGGTGGAAGCAGTGAATGGAACGGTGATCCTTGCGGATGATCATGAAGTCTTTCGTCTGGGGCTCGAATCTGTGGTCACGAAGCTCGGCCTCCAGGTAGTCGGCCACGCGGCCACAGGGGAGGAACTGGTCGCAGCGGTTGAGCGAATCCGCCCGGACCTGATCATTACGGATTATCTCATGCCGGGGCTTTCCGGCATCGAAGCCGTGCATCTGCTGCGGCAGAAAGTAAACACAAAGGTCTTGCTGCTGACGAACGTCGAGAGCGAAGAGATTGCGGAGCGCTGCTTTCGGGGCGATATTCAGGGATACGTGTTCAAATCCATTCCGCGAGAGGAACTGGTTCGCGCCATCATGCAGGTGATGAAAGGCCGGACCTACTACGCTTCGCTGCGCGAAGCCGCGCCGCCGGCCGCGAAGCTGCAGCAGAGTCCGCTTGCGGTCCTTTCTCCCCGCGAAACTGAAATTGTTGCCATGATTGCGATCGGAAAAAGCCAGCACGAGATTGCGGAAGCCCTGGGCATCTCTCCGAAGACTCTCGAGCATCACAGATCGCACATCAACGAGAAGCTTGGCCGCAAGTCCATCGCCGAGCTGGTCCGGATGGCCTATGTCTGGGGTCTGGTCAAAGATGCCGGGCTCGCATCCACCTACATCTAACAGTTCGCTCGCGAGCGGTCGTGGACGTTATTCGCCCTTGCACCAGCCTTCTGCGGTGTAGCGCGTGTAGATCCCCCCTGCAAAGAAGTGAATCAGGAAATCGACAGGAGTCCTTCGAATGACAACTCTTCCGGCGCCGGCGGGGCAGTCGAGGGCCATCGGTGGACTGAGCTCGTAGATTCCGAGCCCGAGGCTTGCCTGGGCACGGGTCTGCGAAGCTGAATCAGCGGCCTTTCCGAGATCAACTTCCACGGTCTGACAGGCGCTGAGCGTCAGACAAAAAACATAAAGAAGGCGTTTCACAATGTGCTCCTGGCGCAGGTAATACGCAGACTCCGCGGACAGTACAGTCCGGCCGTGAGGTTGTTGAACAACTCGTCCGTCCATGTGGAATACCCGTACACTTCTGCGACGCCGTCCGGACAGATCTCTTCGCCTTTCACGGTGACCCGGGATGGGACGAGTCCCCACAGATAGAAGTTGTGATGGAGGACAACCGGTTCCGGGGCCTTCTTGCGCCGGCTTTCGAGCAGAGCGGCCGCCTTGCGGCAAGCTTCCTGCTTCAGGAAATCCGTTTTTGATTGTTCGGCCGCAGCGCACTCAGGAAGCGCCTGCGTTGATTCCCGGATCTCAACCCTGGCATGAAGACAGGCGGATGAAAATCCCGCGCAGGCCGCGAGTGTGACGAATGCAATCAAGCGAGAGATGTTGTGAACCATTTTCATGTTAGTCAACCTGCCGAAATACTTTGAATGCGAAATTGGTCTGACCTGACGCCGCGTTTCGATCGCAAGGACCGTTGTCGCGAAAATCGCTGTTGCAGCCGGCCGTTATATAGAGATAGTTCTTTCCCTGGTAAAAGACGGACGCGCTGCTCTGCAGATACTTGTTCAATGCGCGCGATGAAGCGCCTGCCGAAGCAGGCCCGAGTCCGCTGACGCCGGTTCTCGTGTACGAGTCACCGTTCGTTGAGACGAAAACCTCCGCGCCGTCCGTTTCATTGTCCATTCCGACGTAGAGCCGCGATCCGTTGACCGTCAGCATCGATACAGCGCGGTTGCTGGAGTTTCCGGATTCAGCTGTATCGAACACACGGTACCAGTTTGCAGCGTTTCCGCAGTCGGCGGACGTGCTGCATCGGAGAATTTCGCCCCGGTAACCGCCGTTCGCATAATTCCTCACAAGGTACAAATAGTTACCAAAACTTATCATAAACGGGTAAGCTTTCTGGCCCGGACGAACCTTGCCGAGGTCTGGCAGAACGGTGCCGGCGCCGGCAAGGGTTGCTCCGCCTCCAATCGTCACTCCGTCGCGCAGCACATTGGTGTACGTTGCCAGAGACGGAGGGATCGTTGTTGTGTAAGAAACTCCTCCGTTGTTCATGATCCAGAGCTTCGCGCCCCCTGCGTCGCTCAGGACGCGGGCATTGTCCATGCCGATGAAGGAAGCCGGATTCGCGGGTGTTCCGGCGCCGCCCAGGTAGCTGATTGCATTCGCGTAGCGCGCCGCTCCCGAGCCGGCTTGCACGAGGTCATTGAGACCCGTGCAGTTTCCAGAGGTCGGAAGCCCTGTCATGGATGCAAACCCAGGCTGCCTTCCGCCGGATGCGGATGCTGAGAATCCTATGTAGATCCGGCTGCCGTCGCCTGTGATGTTGCTGAGACTGACTGTGTTGCCGATTGTGACCGGCGCAATGGAGCAGTATTTGATATCCAGAACGTTTCCCTGGGCCGTTGTATGATACAGTTCGTTGAATCCGGCTCCGCCTTCGTTGTGGCCGCCGAGAATCAGGTATTCAATTCCGCTTAACGTCGCTTTTACGAAGGAATCAACCCCGTCAAAGGCATTTGAGGCCGGACCCTTGCCGTTGAAAAGCGTTACCATACATGTGTCAGAGCCGGGCGTGCTGGATCCCGAAGGACTGCCGGGGCTCAGGTCCACTTCGACGTAGTCTTCGGAGTCATTCACCGAAGATACCGTGCGCGCCGAGGCAATGTTGTTTCCTGCAGCCGAGCAGCCTGTGACTGTTATCTTTGCCGAACCGTCGTATTTGGAGAGATCAGTTCCGGGAGTTATGTAGAATCGGGCTGCGGCGCCGTTTGCGGCCACCGTTTGAGCCGGTCGCTGGATACTTGCGCCAAAGCTTGAGAAATTTCCAGTGTTGCTGGTTATGTTGAACTTCACAACCGTCGGGTTCGCGCCGTCCGGATCAATCCGATAGACGCCATTGTTATTGTCATTCGGTCCGAGATAAATCTTGTTCCTGTAATCAAAGGCGAAAGCAAACGATGATCCGTCAGAAAAGGGATCGTCAAACAGAGCGCCGTCTTCCAGCTTTTCCACACTCCCGCCAAATCCCTGAAACGAGGCCGTGCGGTCGATTTCAAGCGCGGAGATAGTCTGACCGGAAGCATCGCGCACGTTTGCCGCGGCACGCACGGAGTATACGGAGACTCCCTGCGCCAGCGAATGTGTCATCAAAACCTTGTTCTGATCCGCCGCCATGCCTGTTACCATGTCGTACCGAACGGCCAGGGTCACGGTTCCAAGAGCGCTCGATACAGCGAAGTTGTCCGGGTTCGTAGCATCCGAAAGCAGGATGTCGCGGTTGAAGGTCAGTAAAACTGTTTTGATCGATTGGGCCACAGCCGCATTCGCGCTTGTAAGACGGAACGGTTCGTTGCCGAGAAACTGGCCGGCCGCGATCTCGTTTGCAGTCAGGGCTGCGCTCTCGTTTAGATCGTGAATCTGGTTCGGGCTTACGGAAACCGTGTAAAGGCATTTCGGCGCCTGCGATCCGGTCATTGAGCACGCGTATTCGGAAGTTGTTGTCTGGCTGCAGGATGCAACGAGCGGAGTTGTTCCGCACGATCCGCATTCGGCTGTGGTTGTGCAGCTGACGGAGTAGTTGGAAGCAGAGGAAGCTTCCCCTGCGACAACGGGTTCGGAGTAAGAAGCCGAGAAACTGCTCGATCCTGTGCCGTTTATGGCAAGCACATACGGATGAACCACCCCGCGCAGCGGAACGCTGAGTGAGACGGCCGAGTTGCCCGAATTGTCGAAGATCGTTTCTGAGTTCGGCCGGATCGTATCGTTCAGCGAATCGCTGGCGTCGACGAGATCAGCAGCGGTCAAGTTTGCATTGAGATTGAGGGTCAGGCGATAGGGTCCGGTTCCGCATGCCGAGAGGCTCGAGCCGGATGAGATCGCGGACGCGCCCCCTCCTGCATTCGCATAAGTAAGATCTGTAGTCTGCACGCTCCCCGAGCATGCTGCGTCTCCTGCGATTCGGTCCACGGCTTCAGAAAATTCAACGTAGAGAACATTCGTTCCGGAATCTCCCGATGCGTTGACGATTACAGGGCGCGCGCGATCGACGAAGACACTGGAGGCAGACGTAAGCTGAAACGATTCGAGAAATCCTCCGCCAGAGTTGGCGAAATGGTCTGCCGTCTGGGTGTAGGCGAAGGAAGCAGGGCCCGTTCCAACAAAGCCGGCAAGCGCGCTGTTGTTCGGAAAGAGAGTCACGAAGCGGTCGTTTGCAGATTCAGGATCGACTCCGCCTGCAGAAGCGCGCGAGCAGGAAGCAACGCCCGTGCCGCCCGTTGTCGAATCAATGCGCGCCGCTGATTTTCCTCCGAATCGAAATTGTGCGGCGTCGGCGTCTGTGATGGAGGAGTCGACAACGGAATCCGAGAACTCGAGAACGATTTCGTCGATCACTCCGTTTGCATCACAATCATACAGGTATGCTTTCGTGAGAGATATCGGAGGGCCCATGAGCGCCGAACTGCCGAATGCAGAAGTCCCGCCGCGATTCAGTCCGAGCAGAGCGAGAAGACCGCCGACGCCGAGGCCGCCGGATTTTGATGAGTCACCTGCCGCGCCCCCGAGAAGTCCGAGCGCCGGCCACGCTGCGCAATCTGTGAGGAGTAGAACCAGGCCGAGCGCCAGGGCCGCGGTGATTTTTCGCAGTGTCTGAATTGTCTTCACGCATTTAACGTATCGGGATTGAGTATTTGAAGAAACTCAAATCCAGGAGTGCAAATGCGGATCAGGGCAAAAAGGCCCTGAAAGCATGGGGATTTTCCCCCATAGATTGTTGACCGATCTAATCCGAATGGCCTGGAGGCAGTACCCGGCAGTTTCCTTTGCTCACAACATCGCCGCGCTGGTTGGTCCAGACGATTTTCATGTCTACGGCTTTCAGTCGCGCGATCTTTTCCGTTACTTCAACTTTGCATGTAATTGTATCGCCTGGAAAAACCGGACTCCGGTATTTCTGCGTCACTTCGAGCGCCATCGTGCCGAGGCCCGGAAGCTTCATTCCGAGCACCGGCGCAAGCAGCGAACCTGCAAGCCCGCCATGGGCCATTCGCGTTTTGAATTGCGTCGTCCTCGCGTACTCTTCATCGACGTGGAGCGGGTTAAAATCCCCGCTGATTCCCGCATAGAGGTAGATGTCCGTCTCCGTGATGGTCTTCGTGAAGCTTGCGGTATCTCCGACAGCGATCTCGTCGAAGCTTTTCCCTTTTGCGTACATGCCAAATCGCGACTCTTTGCCGCCCGCCGGCAAGGAAAAACCCGGATGATCCGGTCCGTTTAATCATTTGCCAGGCTCGCGGCTTTCGAGAAAATGCTCATATGGAAAGCAGTATGAGAGTCTTTCACGAAGTTGCCCATCCGTGGCACGGCATACATCCGGGTGAGCTGGCGCCGGAACTCGTGACTGCATATATAGAGATTGTTCCGCTCGATACGGTAAAGTATGAACTCGATAAGGTCAGCGGACACCTGATGATTGACCGCCCGCAGCAGTATTCCAGTCTCTGCCCCACCCTCTACGGATTCATTCCGCGCACATATTGCGGCGAAGGGATTGCGCAGCTTGCGCGTGCGAAGAACAAGAAAGTGGAAAAGGGCGACGGGGATCCGCTCGATATCTGCGTTCTTGCGGAAGCCACCATTACGCGAAGCGACATTTTGCTGAAGGCAAGACCCATCGGCGGCCTTCGCCTGATCGACCGCGGCGAAGCGGACGACAAGATCATCGCTGTCATGCGCGGCGACCCTCTCTTCGACGCATGCACGGATATCAAACACATTCCGGAGACCCTGCTCGATCGTCTGCGTCATTACTTCCTTACCTACAAACAGATTCCAGGGGCTGGACCGCGCGCGGTTGAGATTGCTGAAATCTACGGCGTTGAGATGGCGATGGAAGTGATCCGGGTTGCGCTGAACGACTACCGCCAGAGCTACACCTGACAGCATGGCTTCGCCTAACAGAGCAAAGGCGTTCATACGGGCTCTTGCCCTCATTCTGGCTGCGGGCCTTCCTCTGTCAGTCTGCGCTGAAGGGACGCTCGTTGTTCTGTGCTATCATTCCTTCCAGGGCCGCAAAACCGAATACGACATTGCGCCCGATGTGTTCGAAAAGCAGATGAACGAGGTTCTCTCGCTCGGTTATCGATTCGTGAAAACGGAAGATGTTCTGGCCGATCGTGTCAGCGGGAACAAGAATGTGCTCGTATCGATCGATGACGGCAACAAGTCCGTGGCAGACATCTACGACCGGGTTCTGCGCAAGCACGATATCAAGCCGCTTCTGTTTATTTACCCCAACATCATTGGCAGGGCCAGTGTGCCTTATGCCATGTCCAATGAGCAGCTGAGCCGATATCTGCGGGAAGGCGCAACGCTCGGCGCGCATGGCTACTACCATCTGTTCCTGAATGAAAAGCAGTATAACAAAGACAAGAAGGGTTTTCTAAAAGAAATTTATGACTCAAGAGACACGCTTGAGTCGCGTTTCGGCCGGAGGGCAGAGGTTTTTGCCTACCCATTCGGTGTTTATTCTGACCTCGCACGAGACGAAATCAGAAAGGCCGGATATCGTTATTCTTTTACAATTGTTGCAGGAACGGTAGTATTGCCTCTCAGCAAAAACCCTGATCCATACAAGTTGAACCGTTTTCTCGTAACAAAATCGAGCTGGAAGAACGTTCGAGCGGCTATGGAGAAGGGAGGCCGCTGACCTGGTTTTTGCTTGTATCTCTGGAAGGACCGGTCACCATGTGATTGGAGCCGGCAGCTGCGCCACCGCCATGAATTGCTTTCATGAATTACTTTGAAATAGAAAAGAATCTCCAGGTAGCGCTCGATGACGGGAAGAAGATTGAAATTGTCTCGTTTCGGATGGATGAGGCAGTCGAGAAGCAGCTGCTTCTTACGATTGAGCGCATTCTTGAGAGATACGGCCGCGCGCACTTAAAGGACGCTCTGTTCTCCTGTGCGCTTGAGCTCGCAACGAATGCCACAAAAGCAAACATGAAGCATGTCTATTTCACGGAGCAGGGGTTAAACCTTGAAGTTCCGGAAGACTATGAGAGGGGCATGGCCTCTTTCAAAGAGATTGCCCTGTCGCGTGAATGGCTGGCGTCTTATGGGGACAAAGCCAGATCGCTCGGGTTGCACGTGCAGATGATTTTCACGCACATGGAAGAAGGGCTTCGCATTGAAATCATCAACAATCGTCCCATTCTTCCTCAAGACGAAG
The DNA here is from genome assembly GCA_964619995.1 of uncultured Leptospiraceae bacterium. Lineage (GTDB taxonomy): Bacteria > Spirochaetota > Leptospiria > Leptospirales > Leptonemataceae > JAEUSB01. The sequence goes on along the minus strand of CAZUJO010000082.1, from coordinate 1,229 downwards.
ATCGCATCCGGGAAAAATTCCAGAAAGCCATGCAGTATGATTCTCTCGTGGATTACTATATGGCGCACGGAGACCAGACGGAAGGTGAAGGCCTGGGGTTTGCGCTCAACATCCTCCTTCTGAAGGGAGAAAATCTGGACGCCACGCTCTTTCGCATTGGACGCGAGGAGCGCGGGACGATTGCGCGCATTGAAGTGCCCTTCAGCGAGGGATTCGTCAGCGTCAGGCCGAAGGAAAAGCCGCCGGAACCGGGCGGCTGATCTCCGGGATTCCCGGTTTCAGCCCGGGATGAGTCCGCCAAAAAGACCCTGCGGTCTTTTCTTATGTTTTTCAATGACGGACGCATAGACAGATTCAAGCTTATCCGCGCACGCATTCAGCTCATGTTCGCGTGCGATCGCAAGGCTCTGCTCCGAGAACTTTCTGTAGAGGTCCGCGTCGCCAAGCAGCTGTAAGGCGCGCTCTGCCATCTTGATGTGGTCGAACGGCTCGACGACAAAACCATTTCGTTCGTGCTGAATCAATTCAGGCAGCGCATACGCATTCACTCCAACGCAGGGAAGGCCGCAGGCCATCGCCTCAAGAACGACCAGTCCCTGAGTCTCCATCGTGCTGGCCGTAAGGAAGAGATCGTATTTCGGATAGATTTCGTGAAGGCTGTGGTGCTGCACAAATCCCGGGAAGTTGCAGTGGTCATAAACGCCGATCTGCTTGGCTTCGATCTTGATCGACGTGAGCGCAGGACCGTCGCCGATGATGTCGAGAGTTGCATCCGGAATTTTTTCCCGGATCAGCGCGAAAGCCTTGAGAACAACTTCGCAGTTCTTTTCAAACGAAATGCGCCCCACATGAAGGAAACGCGGCGGACGGCGGGGCTCTTTGATTTCGCCGCGAAATCGATCGAGATCCATGCCGTTTGAAACGACTTCAATCGGAACCGTGGCGCCGCCTTCAATCAGATCTTTCTTAATGAGGTGACTGGGGCTGATGATGAGCTCGCCTGCCTGATACATTCCCAGCGTAAGCTTGTAGATGATCTGGCTTTTGATCGATTTCCCTTTGTCCTTTCGCTCGATCTTGTCCAGCCTCTTCGTGATCTTTTTGTGCGACTTGAAGTAGTTTAGAAGTGTATCCACCTTCAGAAGGCGGTAGAGAGAGATGTAGGTGCCCTGTTCGGAAACGAGTGTGTGGTACGTGCCAATCAGCGGAACGCCGTACATCTTGGCCGC
>CAZUJO010000081.1:0-11325 GCA_964619995.1 uncultured Leptospiraceae bacterium | reverse complement strand
TCTCGGCTGATTCCCGAATCGAACAGAATGTCGAATTCCGCCTGACGGAATGGAGGTGCGAGTTTATTCTTTACGACCTTCACGCGGACGCGGTTGCCGTAGGCATCGTCTCCTTTCTTCAGGGTTTCTGTTCTGCGAATGTCCAGACGAATGGACGCGTAAAATTTCAGAGCGTTTCCACCGGTCGTTGTTTCCGGGGATCCGAACATAACGCCGATCTTATTGCGGATCTGGTTTACGAAAATTACGGTGGTGTTGGAGCGCGAAATAGTGCCGGTGAGCTTTCGCATGGCCTGGCTCATGAGTCGGGCGTGGAGGCCCATCTGAGCATCGCCCATATTCCCTTCCAGTTCTGCGCGGGGCACAAGCGCTGCCACGGAATCGACGACGACCAGGTCTACTGCGTTTGAACGCACCAGCGATTCTGCAATTTCGAGAGCCTCTTCGCCGTTGTCCGGCTGTGCAACGAGGAGGTCGTCAATGTTCACACCGAGTTTTCTTGCGAACGACGGATCGAGCGCATGCTCCGCGTCCACGTAGGCCGCAATGCCGCCTTTTCTTTGCGCATTGGCAACGGTGGAAAGACATACGGTTGTTTTTCCGGATGATTCCGGCCCAAAGATTTCAACGATACGACCCCGCGGCAGTCCGCCGACGCCCAGCGCCAGATCCAGGGTGAGCGCACCGGTCGGGATGGTGCCAATTTCCTGGGCGATGCTTTCATCTCCCAGCTTCATGATGGAGCCTTTGCCAAACTGCTTTTCGATCTGCTGGATGGCGCCGAGCACGGCCTTCTGACGCTCCTCCGCCTGCGGGTTTTTATCCGGCTTTCTGGTTTCTACCACTTCCAGTTTCCTTGCCTTCTGAGCCATTCTACCTCTCCTCGGGCTGCCTTTCCAGGAAGATGCAGCCAACGTTTTCAGCCATCCTAATTGGGCCGTGTGACATAAAAACACATACCCAAACTAGGTAACAAATGTCAAGTAGAATTGGGTTTGCCGTGTAGAATAATTTTCCAGTAGGTCAGGCCGTAGGCCACCATACCGATCAAGAAAATGCAGAAGATGGCTGCCGCAGAGATCCAGGCATCGAGCCAGATCCCCGTATAACCCTTCAGGCGCAGATAGGGGAGAAGCATATGCCAGAGCACGGAGACAGCAACGGCGGCGACGCCTACCTTGCCCCAGAGGTTCGGGCTGCCCTGCATATCGCGTTTAAAATAGAGAAAGGTACCCACCCAGACCCCGAGGATCTCGCGGAAGACGCAGAAAGCAAAGACAAGCCAGGGAAATCCGTAGTGAAGCGCACAGTCAAACAGGGCGACGAGGGTAACGGTCTTGTCGGAAATGGGATCGAGGTACTGTCCGAGCATCGTAACCTGGCGGAAACGGCGCGCAAGAAATCCATCCAGAAAATCCGAAATGACGGCGCCCGCAATCAACGCCAGCAGGACCCAGAGGAAAGGCCCTGCTGGATCCTCGCGGTAAAATTGACCGAGCCAGACATACACGGGCAGAAAGACCATTCGGCTGACGGTCAGAAAATTCGAGGGGGTCCAGATGTTCTCTTTGAAAACGTCGGAAAACTTCATGCTCTATGGAACCGTGCTTCTGGATTCGGCAGGGTCAAGGTTTTTCGCTCCCTCCAGCCGCTTGAGGATGCGGACTTCATCGCGGAAGAGCCCCCGCCATTCGCGGGGATGAAAGGCCGATCGAAGGAATATGCCATAATCGCCGCTTTCGAATCGAAACCGGAATGAGGTCTGATCGAGCGCATAAAGCCCCTTCTGCATGCCTTCTTCGGACTTGAGTTCCGCCATTCCATCTTCGCGAAGAATCAATTGCTCTCCGGTCGCGCTCGGAACGAGCGCGAATTTCCCGTCTACTTTCTCCGGTGAGCTGCTGAATCCGCGGTCCACCGGCGCGCTGCGAGAGCAGGCGGAGGCGCACAGGAGCGCCGAAAGAAGAATCAATTTTCCCGCGGATACCATTTGCCTGCTTCCGTTACGCCAAGATCAATGCGCCGGGAATAGCCTCCGGGCGCATTCACAAAAAATGAAGCCTTGCCGCCTTCCTGGCTGGAGAAATCTCCGGCACCCGTCCAGGAAACGTCTCCGCGGGACGCATGAATCTGCGTCCACATGGTGCGCCCGCCCTCCGTGGTTCTCTGGCATTCAAGCTCATCGAGTGAGGTTGTTTTCACTCCTGCGATCGAGAAGATGAGCGGCGCGGGGTCCAGGTTCTTCACGTCGAGATTCCGTGCATGAAAGTAGAGCGTGCTTGTTGACTTGAAGATCAAATCCGCCGGCAGAAGCCCATCCATGGCCGAATTGTAATCAATCGCCAGGGATGCAGGCGGCTTTTCGTCGCCTGTAAGGTACTGCAGCGAAACCTGGTTGTGGTCGTTTTCGTATTTCAGATGAATCGTCTGGTGCGGAAGATCGGAGTCAAAACCGATGGCATAATCTCCCTCGAGCCGAAACGCATCCCTGGAATATCCTCCGCGGGCGCTGATACTGCCGCCGTTCTTGCTGATATTGATTGGAATGGAATCCTGCGTAATGCCCTCAATTCCCCGCGCCGCGATGCTGCCGTTGATGCTGAAGTAGCTCAATAGATTTGCGGCTGCCTGCGATTTTCTTCTCTGCGTCCAGAGGGGACCCGTGTCTTCCGCCTTCTCGGCATCATCGGCGGTGCCGATCTGGCGCAGATAGGAATGAATCGAGAAGAGCGCGCGCGAGAGCCGATCCAGGTTGAGAGCTGCGATTTCGCCCTCGACGACGAGCGGGCCGCCGGAAAAGAGATCAGGAGCATCGCCGAACCGGAACGGTCCTGCGATCTTGAGCTTCAATGCATGGTCGACGAAGCTGCCCGTTAAATCGAGTTTCAGTTCATTGTTCAGGAGCGCTTCCGCGCGGTCGATGTGCAGGCGCGCGTTTTCCGCGGGCACGTAATCTGCGTTCACAAGGGTCAGATGGATTTCCTCCATCTGTTCTCTGATCTCGGATGCAGCGCGAAATCGTGATTTCGCGGCGAAGGTTAATTCGCCGTTGTTGAACCAGGGGAGCGTCGTGATTTTTCCGGAAATTTCGCGAACTGCCAGGCCAGGCGCTGCGAGCTTTTCGTTCATGGTCATTTCAATGCCCGGATCGCGCAGCGCGAAGGATGCAATCAGCCCCAGGTTTTCTTTCCAGAGAAATCCGCCGTTCAAAGTCACTTCCGGTTTATGGCGGCCGCGAATGATGGGTGATTCGAAATCCTGCATCTGGCCGTGGAAATCATAAGCGACCGAAGATGCGTCGAGCGACAGTGAGCCTTTGCCGCTGATTGCGCCGCCGGACCTCGAAAGAATCCCTGGAAAATATCGGACGGCCTCTTGAAAGGGCAGGCCGGTGATTTTGTAGCTGGCGCCCAGGCTCGATTTCAGCACGCGAAAATCGCTCTTCACAACGCGCTTGCCGGCGAGGCGGACCTCGAGCCGGCCTTCTACTTCGCTTGCGTCCGGAGTCACTCGTCCGGAGAGGATGTAACGCGAAGGCTTTGATTCGAGAACGACGCCGTCGAAATCGAGCTTCCAGTCGGTGGATTCGTTCTTCTGCATGACCGCAAGAAGATCGAACATGCGGGCGCGAGGCAGGTTCTCAAGCAAGAGGCGGCCGCCGGAGATGCGGAGCTGCGGGCTGAGATTTTTTTTCATTGCCTTAAACGGCGAGATCTCAACGATCAAATTCTCTGCATGGAAGAACGCGGGATCATTTCCGAACCGGGCGGTGACACCGGTCAGGACAAGACCCTGCAGAATCTCGTACCGTGCGCCCCGAATGGAGAGATCAACCCCCACGCTGGATTTCGCCCGGTCTATGATCTCTGATTTCATCTCCGCAATCGGCAGGCTGCGCGTAAAGGCCCGCTCTGCCGGTCCCGAAAGCGCAAACAGAAGGGCCGCAATGCCTGCGACGATTCCGGCGATGATGAGTCTCTTCTTATTCATTGTCCCGTCGCCAATGTTTGCGCACTGGAAGATTCCTGCAACTGTTCATAACTGGAAGCTTCTGGAATCTGACCGGTTTCAAATTTACTATCCGGAAGGCATGGAAGAGACGGCGCTGGAAGCGGCCCGTATGGGAGAAAATGCCGCGGCGCGGTACGAAAAAATTTTTTCGCACCGGCTGACCAGGCAGGTTCCTGTGTTTCTCTACGCATCCGCTCAGGATTTCTCGCAGACGAATATCCTTCCGTTTCCCCTCGACGAATCCACGGGAGGTTTCACCGACTTCTATCGCCGCAGGGTGGTCCTGCCGTTTCAGGGCGATCCCGCCGTGATGCGGCATGTGCTCGACCACGAACTCGTGCATGCCTTTCAGTTTGATGTGCTGCAGGGCGAACGCCTCGGCGCCATGCCCCTCTGGTTGATGGAGGGGATGGCCGAGTATCTTTCGAACGGCTGGGATCAGGGCGCGGAGAGCTGGGTGCGAGACGCGGTGTTGAACGACCGCATGCCCGAGCTCGTGGATCTGCATGCCAACAACATCGACGACGGCTACGCCTACTACAAAGGAGGCCAGGCGGTGATGCTCTTTATCGCGGAGCGCTTCGGCATCGAACGGATTCCATTTCTCCTTCGCGCCGTGCGCAGCACAAACCGCATGGACGAGGCGATCCGCATCACGTTCAACATGAACGCGTCGGACTTTAATCTGGAACTGGCCCGCTTTCTTCGGGCACGATACGCGAAGGCTGCCGCGGCCTATGTTCAGGAGAAAGACGCGCGGGTGCGAAATGTGACCGACCGCTATCAGTCGCACACAGGATTTCAAGTAAGGCCGGCAATATCGCCTGACGGTAAAAACATTGCCTATCTGACGCAGGACGCTGTCTTTCCTGCGATTGTCATCCGCCCGGCTCCTGGACCCGGTATTCTGAAAAAGAAGCAGGAGGAAAAGCGAATCGTTCTGCGTGCGCTCCGGTCCCGCGATTACGAAGAGGTTCAGCTTCTTACAACGAAGCTCAGCTACACACCGGACGGAAAAATGCTGCTTGTGGCAGGCCGGCGCGCCGGACGTCAGTCGCTCCTGTTTTTTGACGTCGAATCCGGCGACCTTGCGGAGAGCTATGCGCCTCCGATGGATCTCATTGCCGGGCCGGCTCTTTCGCCCGACGGCCAGACCATTGTCTTCAGCGGCACGATTCTCGGAAAGACGGACCTGTATCTGCTTGAGCGCAGAACCGGCATTCTGCGGCGGCTCACATCGGACCGTGAGTTCGAGCAGACGCCCTGTTTCTCCTGGGACGGCATGAGCATATACTACTCCGTTTCGCGGGAAAAAGAACGAGAGACCTCGAACCTCTATCGAATCGATCTTCCGACGCGCCGGATCACCCAGATCACGGATCTTCCGGGGCAGAATCTCCATCCCGCATCGGTGCCTGGCGGGGATCTAGTCTTTCAGAGCACGCGGAACGGCGTCTCGAATCTCTATCGAATTCCAGGAGCGGACGCACTTTCCGGCCCCGTGCGTCAGGTGACGCCGGTGACACGCTCCCTCACGGGCACATCCGATCCAGTGATCGCGGGCGAAGGGCTTCTCTTTACAGAACGAGTCGAGGGGGCCAGCGAGATTCGCATGCTGCCGCGCATCCAGGACGCCCAGGAGTTATCATCGGATGTTCTGACCTTTCGCGACCCGCTCGTTCCTGATTTTGATCTCACGCGGACGTCTCCGATTCACCGAATCGGGGAGGACTATGCGCCTTTTCTTTCCGTGGACGGCTACCCTTTCATATTGATCACGGCGGCCTCAGATCCGGGCGGCAAGACTTCTGTCGCTGCCATCGGATTCGTATCGCTCGCAGACGACGCAGGCGATCACCGGCTGTCCGCTCTGGCTTCCTACAACGCAAATCCGACCGAGGTGAACCTCAATCTCGAGTATGCATATTTGAAAAACCGCACGGACCTGTTCGTAGGCGCGTACAAGCAAAGCGGCATCTTCGCGGTTTTCAATTTCCTGGATTTCAGCCTGAACACGCTGCTCTACAATCCCTACTTTCGGATCGTCGAGCAAAACACGACCGGCGCATACGCGGGCCTCGAATACCCGTTCAACAGTTTCGAAGGGATTTCCATGGTTCTGAGCGCCGGACGCGAAGAGCGCGTATACGGAACGGCACGCCCGGAAGAAAAACAACAGCCCGACCTCTATCAGAACCACCAGTCGCTCGGCCTTGGCTACGAGTACAACAACATAGTCTATTCCATGTACGGACCGCTTGACGGTCATGCATTGCAATTGCAGTATTCTCTGCCAATTCAGTTCAACGGTCGTGACCGGGAACTGTACGTGCTCACAGGCGAAGCGCGCTTCCATCATTTGTTCGATGACTACTCGTCGATCGCATTACGCGCGTTCGGCGCCACGGCCAGCGGCCGCGATGCGGACCTGTACCCGTTTCAGATCGGCGGTTACTACACACTGCGCGGCTATCGTTTCCTTGAGTTTGAAGGGAAGCATGCATTCCTTTTTAATTTTGAGTATGATTTCAATTTCATCGAAGCGCTCCGCTTCGGATTCCCGTTTCGCTGGAATCCAGGCCTTATCCGCGGCGCGCTTTTCTTTGATGCGGGATCCGCATTTGACCGGCCCCAGGACTATCAGGCCTATTCAGAAAAATACCGCGTAACGCGCGATCTTCACATGTCCTTCGGCGCGGGAATTCACTGGGCGAATTTTCTCTGGTTCATTTTTCCAGGCGCACTCATGAAGATTGAATGGGCGACTCCGTACGATACAAAACGCGCCCTGCCTCTTTCCAAATGGCGGGGAAGCTTTTCCGTCGGCTTCAATTTTTAGCGCGCTACGAAAGGACGCCGGAATCCGGCCGGTCTTCAATCTGCAGACTCTCGAGAAACTCGGCATGACGGGCGAGGAAATCCGGCGAAGCGGGTCTGGGCTTCTGAAACTCGCAGGCCACCTGAAGACGGCCGCCTGGGCGATGAATCTGAACGATCGCTCCTGCGCGACCGCCAAGCTCTGCGAGATCCGAAAGATCCGGATCGGCTCCGGGGAGCATTTCGCCCAGATCCAGAATCACCGTTCGTTCGGAAGACAAGAGCGACACATCCCCCGTGCAGCAGGATGTATGGATCTTCTGGATCTCATCGCAGAACAAATCGAGCTCGCGGCGGCTCGTATACACAACAAGTCCGGAAGGGCCGGTCTCCCACGATCGCGTGATTTTCAAGTATCGAATCACGTCCACGGCAGCCGGCGCTGCTGGAATGCGATCGAGTCTTTTCTCAAGGCGGGATCGCAGAGAATAGAGACGCGAGAGAATGCGAAGCCCGGCAGGACGCTCGATGGTACCTGCGGACATGCTCTCTTCGATATCAGCGGCGGCATGTCCCAGAGCAGAAAGAGACTCCGCGGCAATCGCACGGTTCTCGGCGGCTCGCTTTTGATCGCGTCTTCGCGATTGACGCGATGAGGTTTCGACAAGCTGGCGCGCGCTCGAAAGATCGCGGAAGTCACCGCGGATTCGCAGACCTACCGTGACAGAAAAACAGGCAGCAAAGCCGAGCAGGCCCATCGGAAAATAGAGCGGTCCCGCGCGGCCCTGAACTGTGGTTTCTGCGTCGGTGAGCGTTGCGATCAGGATGCATGCAAATCCAAGAATCATCCAGATCGACCCGCTCCGCCGCTCCAGGGCCAGTAAAAGCACAAATGCAGCGCACAGTACCAGACCCGGCAGGAGATAAAAGTCCACGTAAAGCGGCTGGTAGTAGCCGTATTCTGCGGCGTTCTTCGCGAAAAAGAAATACGCAATCAGGCAGAGCCCGCCCAGGGAGTAGAGGAATGCAAGCCCCCAGGCGATGTTTCGCCTGATGCGTGCGACGCTTGAGTTTGCAGCTCCGCGAAACAAAAGCGCGATCACCCAGAAATACAGAGGCGGCATGAGCGCAACCGCAGTCGCATATTCGAGGAGCAGCCGCAGGTCCGTCCAGTCCCGGTCGGGAAAGAATTCTTCGAGGACCGCATTCGAGCTGAGACTGCGCGCCGTGCATCCGATCATGAGCAGCGTAAACACGGGCAGGGCCGCGCCGCGCCTTCGCGCGAAAAACAGGATCAAATAAAAAAAGCCTGCGGCATTCAGCGTTCCCAGTATGAACGCCTCTGCATAGAGGCTTCTGTTTCGTTCCGCGCGAAAACGGTCTTCGTCTCCGAATCCATACCCCAGGATTCCTCCTCCGCGCGCCTTGTGGTTTGAAACGAAAATGATGTAGTTCCCGGGGCGCTCGAGAGGAATAGACCAGGGCGCAATCCGTCCTGCCTCGTGGTCCAGGTCTATGGACGGTCTGCCGGCTGACGCGATGCGTTTTCCATCCAGCCATGCTTCCGCGGCTGCTGACGATTCGAAGATCCGCAGGGTCCTGTTTTTCAATTCACAGGAGAGCTGCAGACGATAGACGGCATAGCCGACCGGCGGAAGATTCTGATCCTGCCAGTAGCCGGGAACAACCGCCGGGCGAAAGTCGATTTCGCGCACGTTATCGGGCGTTCGGCCAAACGCGATTTCCCACCGGACCGGTCTGCCGTCTGCGCACGGCGAAAGATCCGCCGGGCCGGCACAGGCCCACGTGCACGAAAGGAGCAGAAGGCCTGCGCGAAAGATCATTGCAGACGAATGAGATCCGCGGCGGGGAAATAGAGAAGCGGCTGGCCCTGCGCGAGAACGGGTTCAGCCCGCTCGATCAGAGACAGAATCTTTGATCCGCCGAACGGCAGGCGCTCTGATATGAGGGCGCGCAGATCCACGCGGACTTCCGGATAGAGGGAAAGGCGAAGCGGATCTTTCTGCGGAATCTTGAGCGTGTCTTTCAGGAACTCAACAGCAGAAACAAGCCCGCGGATTTCATCAATGAGGCCCGTTTTCAAGAATTGAGACCCCGTGAATACCCGGCCCTCGGCATAGCGGCTTACATCCGTGACTTCTTTCTTTCTGCCGGAAGCAACGCGCGAAAGAAATGTGGCGTACGTCGACGTTATCTGCTCTTCAAGGAGCTTTCTTCCTTCCTTTCCCACTGGACGCGAAACAGACAGAACATCCTGGGCATTGTCAAAGCCGATGCGGGCCGTGGCCACGCCCAGCTTCTCGTAGAGCTTTTCCGCGTCGGGCTGCATCCGAACCACGCCGATCGAACCGGTGATCGTGCTTTCCATGGCGAAGATGCGGTGCGCCGCCGATGCAATGTAGAATCCGCCGGATGCAGCCACGCCTGACAGAAGCGCAATCACCGGCTTTTTCTCGCCGAGGCTCCGCACTGCCTGATAGATGATTTCGCTTCCGTCCGGCGTTCCGCCAGGGCTGTTGATCCAGAGAATCACTGCCTCGTCGCGCGAGCTCTCGAGTTCCTCGAGGATGGAGCGGTACGCATGAGCGGATATGACGCCTGATTTCGGCTGATCGCCGTAACGGCCTGAATAGATCGTTCCCTCCATCGCGACGAAGGCCGCGCTGCGCGTGCGCTTGAGACGGATCGGCACGAACGATCGTCTCAAATGACGGCGAACAAGGGCAGTCTCGGATGTTTTTCTTTCGGGTTTTTCGATGGGTTCTTCTTTCTGGTCTTTCGGTGAAAATGCATGAGCGACCGGCGGATCGTAATGCTTCGTGATCCGCTTCGTAAGCGCAGCTTGGGTAATTTCCTCTTTGAAAAAAATGACCTCGACGAGCTGCGCGGCCGACCACAGCGTTCTTTTCGAAAGGCGCGATCCCAGGCCCGGAACGTTCTTCTCAAACTGCGACAGAATCGATTTGCGCAGCCCGGCAATCAGGTCTTCGAGATTTTCGCGCGCGGCACGCGAAGGCTCCCTTCTGCTGAACATTTCGCCCGCGCTTTTGTAGCGGCCCGCTGCCATCACGTCCATTCGAACGCCCACTTTCTTGAGGAGGTCTTTGAAATAGTGCGGCTCGCTTGCCGGCAGGAAGGAAGCGTAAGAAGCGGCGGGCGCCGAATAACGTTCGGAGCAGCAGGACAAAAGCAGCAGAGTGCGCAGGTTGCCGCCTTCCGAGAAACCAATGAGCTTCTTGCCCTTCGCCGTGATCTGCAGCAGAGCCTCCGCGATCTGATCGCACTCCGCTTGATTGTGATGTAGTTCCGGCACAATCAGCAGAATGGTTTTGAGGTCCTCGGAGTCCGCGAAAACGCGCAGCAGGCCCATGTATTCGGCAAAATGAATTTCCTCGCGCGGAACAAGCATGGAGAGATAGCCGCTGCTTCGAAACACCGTGAATCGATCCGGGACCCGGTGAACGAGAATCGATCCAGGCCGCCGCAGGTTGCGAAGGCGGGCGTAGAAGAACCAGAGAAGGCGAAGGGGAAGAAAGAGGATCTGAAGAAGCAGACGAATCACGTTGCACCGCCATTTGCGCTTGACGCAGGAGCTTCCCATCCGAAGGGGATATGGGAGCTTACCTTGAAGCACATATTGTCCATCCTTGTCAAGAATCGCCCGGGTGTCATGAGCCATGTCTCCGGTCTGTTTACCCGCCGCAGCTACAACATCGACAGCATTGCCGTAGGGGTGACCGAGAATCCAGCTGTGTCCATCATTACGATTGTTCTGCGCGGCGACGAGAAGGCACTTTCACAGTTTCAGGGGCAGCTCTTGAAGCTGCCGGATGTAATCGAAGTGAAGAGTCTGCCGTTCCATGACTCGCTGATCCGGGAGCTCGTGCTCGTTCGCATCAAGTCGGACGGAACGCGCCGCAACGAGATCTTTGGCATTGTTGAGGTGTTTGGCGGAAAGGTGGCAGAAGTTACCGAGGATTCGATCCTCATTGAGATCAACGGCAGCGGACGTCAGATCACGGCCGCCATCAGCATTCTATCCTCGTTTGGAATCCTGGAAATGGCCCGCACGGGGGCCATCGCACTGGCCTACCGTACGGACACTGGCGGGCGCTGACCTACTGCTTCGGCGGCGCCGGGATCTGCGGCTGATCTGACGACTTCTTCTTCGCCAGCATCAGATTTGACTGACCCTTTCCAAACTTGTAACCGATCCCGAACGGAAGCGGCTTCGGATGATTCTTGGGCTGGTATTTCTCAAGCAGATCCTTCTGGAACTTTCCGTCAAAGAGCGGAATCGGACGGGTGTAGGATCCATAAAAGGTCAGGTTGAATACGTCCGGTTTGAAGTACTGAAGCGGGATTCCGGAATCGTCCTGCAAAATTGTGGCGCTCTCGTTTAGTATAAAATCACGAACCGTTGTAAATTCTTTATTATACATCAGATACGATGCGGCCTTCAGATACGTTGTGGGC
>CAZUJO010000080.1:0-11403 GCA_964619995.1 uncultured Leptospiraceae bacterium | reverse complement strand
GTCCTTGTAGCGGTTGCCGCGATTCCTCTGCTTCTTGCCGGGATCTTTCTCTGGAGTTACAGGCTTGAGCGATTCCGCGTATGGCTTGATCCCTATTCGTTCCGGCACGAAGGGGGCTACCAGCTCGTTACAGCATTCCGCGCCTTTCATGACGGCGGGATGCTCGGCAGCGAGATCGGTACTGGATTCGCGCACCGTTATCTGACATTCGGACACACAGACTTCATTCTCGCGCTCTTCGCCGAAGATTTCGGAGTTGTCGGAGTCGGCGTATTGTTCTTGCTGTATGGTCTGTTTGTCTGGCGGAGCACGGCGCTCCTGCGCCGCGTGAATCATCCTTTCTACTTCATGGCGGGGGCCGGCTGTCTTGTGATGATTGTGCTGCAAAGTCTTTTGAACATTGCCGTTGTTACGGGGCTTGTGCCAACGACGGGAGTCAGTCTGCCGTTTTTCAGTTACGGCGGCAGCTCGCTGATCGCGACGTTCTGCATGTCCGGCCTGCTCTTGAACGCATGCGGGCAGGGGGATGAAGCATGAATCCACCGCTCGTGCTCATTGTTGCGGGCGGCACGGGCGGACACATTTCGCCCGGCGTGGCCTTGATTGAAGAGCTTCAGGCGCGGGGAGCGGAGACGGCCATCCTGACCCTGAACAAGAATGCCGCGTATCCGGACATTGCCGAGTGCGGCGCGCATGTGCACCTTTACGACGCGCCTCCATTTCCATCGTCCGTGAAATCGCTGCTTCTTTATCCTCTGCGCATCGCGCGTGCGGCGTGGCAGGCGGTGCGCGTCGTGAAGTCCTATAATGTTCTGGTCGGAATGGGCGGCTACCCTACCATTCCTGCGCTGATGGCCGCTGTGCTGCTGCGCCGTCGGATTTTCTTATGCGAGCAGAACGCTGTGCCCGGCCAGGTGACGCGGCTTTTCGCCAGGTTCGCCCGCGGGATTTTTCTTACATTCCCGGTAGATCAGAGTCTCCCGCGCGCGGAGATCACCGGCAATCCGGTGCGCAAAAAGCTCATCGCGAAACGCAAGCGCCGTCCGGAAAAAGCGGTGCTCATTCTCGGCGGGAGCCAGGGCGCCCGCCAGCTCAACGAAATCATGAGCGGCCTCCTCCTCGACGAAAAGCAAAGCTGGACTCGAAAGATTCATTTCTTTCTGCAATGCGGGAACGCGCACGTCCAAACCATGCAGGCCCGCCTCGGCGGACTAAAGAACGTCACGTTATTCGGCTTTCATTCAAATATCCAGGAACTCTACGCGAAAGCGGCCGTGCTCGTTTCGCGTTCGGGAGCGGGCATTCTTACAGAGGCGATGCTCTTCGGTCTGCCCATGATCCTCGTGCCTCTTGCAACGGCCAAAGACGATCACCAGCGCGCGAATGCGCGCGTTGCGGAGAGGGCCGGCGCAGCCGTGATGCTCGACCAGACAGACTCGTCGCACGATGCGATGGCAAAAGCCCTCCGTGAACTCCTCGAAAGCGCGCCGCGCCTGAAGAGCATGTCAAAAGAATCATCGGCGCTCTTTTTTGACCGCGCCGCATCGCAAATCATCGACCGGGTGCTCCGGTGAGAGTCTATTTCATCGGCATTGGCGGATCGGGGATGATGCCGCTTGCGCTTCTTGCGCGCGAGTTTGGCCATACGGTGAGCGGTTCGGACCCTAAGGGTGCGCCTGGACTCGAAGCATTTCGCGATCTCGATCCTTCCCGCCTCGCAAATCAGGACGCGGTGGTCTACAGCTCAGCCATTCCCGCCGAACATGCGGAGCTCAGCCGCGCAAGAGAACTCTCTTCTGCGGGATCGCTCCGATTGTTTCATCGGATGGACTTTCTGACGGAAATTCTGTCTCCCTGCCGCGTGCGCATTGGCGTTGCAGGAACCCACGGCAAGACCTCCACGACTTCGCTTCTCGGCTGGGTGCTCCTGGAGATTGGCGCCGACCCGACGATCTTCGCCGGCGGAAAGCCCCTGTATCTGGAAAAAGGCATTCGAAAGGGACAGGGGCCTGCCGTCTTCGAGACCGATGAGTCGGACGGGTCGTTTCTACGATCGAGGGCGAACTATCGGATCTGTCTGAACGTCGATCGGGATCATCTGGATCACTATGGAAGCTTCGACCGGCTCAAAGAATGCTTTCAAGAATTTTTGCAGCAGAGCGGCTCATCCATTGTGAATGCTCTTGATCCAGCGCTCAAGGCGCCCGGGGTAAAGACCTACGCAGCTTTGAGTGAATCGGAGGGCGAGGTCGCGGCTGACTACTGCGGCCGGTTTGTCGGCACGACCGACTCGCTTGAAGTCACGGTTGGCGGCAAGTCTGCCGGTCGTCTTGAGATGCCCCTTCCTGGCCGGCATTTTGCATCGAATGCGCTTGCAGTCTTCGGACTGGTTCACCTGCTCATGGAGCGGGGTGAGATTGCGCCGCTTCCGCCTTCTGAGATTCTGCGCGCCATTGCCAGCTTTCCGGGCGTGGAGAGGCGGATGCAGCAGGTCGGCAAGGTAAACGGATGCCCTGTGTTTGATGATTACGGGCATCATCCGTCTGAGATTGCCGCCGTAATTCGAGCGCTGCGCGTTCGTTTCCCGGGCTCGCGTGTCCGCATTGTGTTTCAGCCGCACCGTTATACGCGCACGCGCGAGCATGCCGGCGCATTTGCCGATGTGCTGCGCCTGGCCGATGAAGCGTTCGTGTTGCCCCTCTATTCTGCGGGTGAGAAGGCCATCCAGGGTGTAGATTCATCTCTCATTGCCGGCCCGGCAGGCGCGAGCCTTGTGGATGCAAACGGCATCGCGGGCATTCTTGACTCGGCAAGGGAAGGGGACGTGCTCCTCTTTCAGGGCGCAGGAGACATCTCGGCGATGATTCGCCGCGCGCTCAGCGCAAGATTGTGAGTTTTTCGTCACCACTGCCGGTCGCGCGGCAATTTTTGGTTGCGTGTGCAATGCGACATAATATTTTCCGAACTCATGCCGGAGGCGAAGCTTTCTCGGAATCGAATCATCGTGGCCGCCGGATCGTTCTCTGTCCTGATGATCGCGGCGGGCGGGGGACTGCTCGTCTACTACGGCAAGACCTATACAAATGTCAAGCAAATTCGTGTCGCGGGAAACGTGAGCCTCACGCCGCAGGAAGTGCTTGCGGCTGCCGGGATTGATCTTACCCGCCCCTTCACGCGCGGCGATCTGTTTACCGCAAGAAACCGGCTGATTGAGCATCCTGCAATCGCGTCTGCCGCCTTACAGGAAGAAGGCGATGAGCTTGTGATTCGCGTGCACGAGAGAACCTGTCTGGCTGTGCTGCGTGTGGACGGATCATTGATCGATGTCGATGAAACCGGCCGAGTGCTTTTCTATGACGGCCGTTGCAGCGCGTCTCCGATTGTTACCGGCGCGTTCCGCGTGCTCGATAACCGTGTTCATGGCGAGGGACTGACGGATACGTTAAGCGCCCTTCGCGTCCTCCGGGACGGCCGGCCGGATCTTGAAAAACGAATCTCTGAAATCTATCTCCGGAAAGGTTATTATACAATTTACGTGGTGCGCCCGGCCATTGAGATCGATGTGCCGGATTTGTCGCAGGAGAATATAGAGCGCATAACGGCATCGCTGGCATTTTTCGAAAAGGAGGGGCAGAGACGGGGCCGCATTGATCTTCGCGGCAAAAACGCTCTCTATCTCCCGCGGTCATGAAAGAATTCGCTGCAATTGACATCGGCTCCTCCTACACGCGCGTCCTGATGGGACGTATGGGCGACGACGGAATCATCAACATCAATGGGGCGGGCGTTGCGCCGTCAAACGGCGTCAGATCGGGCGGGGTCGTGAATATCGACGCTGCGGTCCAGGCCATTCAAACGGCTGCGCGTGAAGCAGAGCTCATGAGCGGCCTCGTGGTCGAAGATGCAGCGATCAATGTCACCGGCAAACACCTGAAAGGCGAGAATTCGCGCGGAGTCGTGGCTGTTACGAACCGCGACCGGGTGGTCAGCGAATCGGACGTTCTTCGCGTCGTTGAAGGCGCGCAGAACATTCGGATTCCCGCAGATCAGGAAATCCTTCACGTCCTTTCGCGCGAGTTTGTCGTCGATGATCAGGCGGGTATCCGCGATCCGATCGGCATGACGGGCGTTCGTCTCGAGTGCGAAGTGCACATCGTCACAGCCGGCAGGACGGCGCTTACAAATCTGCGCAAGGCTGTGAATGCTGCCGGAGTTCGCGTAACGAATCTCGTAATGAGCTCGCTTGCGTCTGCGGAAGCAGTCCTGTCGGACGGCGAAAAAGATCTCGGCGTTGCAGTCGTGGACATCGGCTCCGGCGTCACGGATATCATTCTTTATGTGGACGGCGGCGTTTACTATTCTGCGACTCTGCCCTGGGGCGGAAGTCATGTTACGCAGGACCTGTCTTTTGGTCTGAAGATCCCGATCGATGCAGCCGAGGCCGTGAAGAAGAACTCAGGATGCGTGCAGATTGCGGCGGTCGATCCAATTGAAAAGATCGAACTCCCTGCGCTTTCCGGCCGGCCTCCGCGGTGGGTTCTTCGTCAGGAAATTGCGGCGATTATGGAGCCGCGTATGCGCGAAATCTTTGAGCTTGTAGATCAAGAGTTCATGAGATCGGGCAAGAAGAATGCGCTGGCGGGCGGTGTTGTGATTACCGGCGGCGGCAGCCGCGTAGAAGGGGCAGTGAGCCTTGCCGAAGAGGTATTCGGCATGTCCGTTCGCAAAGGCAGTCCGCAGCCGCTTGGCGGTTTCTTTGACAGGGTCGACGGGCCGGAATTCGCAACGGCAGTCGGTCTTTTGATGGGTGCCGCGCTCACGGCAGAGACGCCGAGAAAGGCGAGCCGCGAAGGCGGCGGATGGATGCAGAAGCTGCGTTCGTGGGTGTCAGAGAATCTTTGAGTATGAACCGGCATGCGATCATAGTGGAATATATACAGTTAATCAATATAGAAAGGCGCGGAAGAAAAAGGAATCGCATATGATGCAGCTTGTGGAAGAAAAGACATCACCGGCATTGATCAAGGTAGTCGGCGTGGGCGGCGGCGGAATGAACGCAGTCAACCGGATGGTGGACGCGCATCTGCGCGGCGTGGAGTTCCTCGTAATCAATACGGATGAACAGGTGATCCGCAAATCGCGCGTGGAAACGCGTCTTGCGATCGGCCAGAAGACCACGCGAGGCATGGGCGCAGGCGGCGATCCGGAAATCGGTCTGCGCGCGGCGCAGGAAGACCGGGACCGCCTTCTTCAGGCTTTGAAAGGCGCGGACATGGTGTTCATCACCGCAGGCATGGGAGGCGGAACGGGAACGGGAGCCGCACCCATCATTGCGGAAGTTGCGCGCGAACTCAAAGCTCTGACCGTGGGCGTGGTTACGATTCCTTTCGAAGTGGAAGGGAAGCGGCGCCGCGAACTGGCCATGAAAGGTCTTGCCAATCTCCGCGACAAAGTCGATACGCTGATCGTCATCAAGAATGATTCAATTTTTAAAGTAATCGATCAGAATACGCCCGTCGATGTTGCGTTTCGTATTGTCGACGAAGTGCTTCTGGGCGCTGTGCGTGGAATCTCCGACCTCGTAAATGAGGCGGGCCTCATCAACGTCGACTTCGCTGACGTCCGGTCTGTGATGGCAGAGAAAGGCGAAGCGGTCATGGGAGCCGGCGAAGGCATGGGCGAAGACCGCGTCGTGGATGCTGTGAATCAGGCAATCAACAACGCGCTTCTCGAAGAGCAGAGCGTTGAGGGAGCCACGGGCCTTCTCATCAACGTCTGCGGCGGCGAAGACATGACGATGAAAGAATGGCGCGACGTGGGTCAGCTCATTACGCAGCGGGTCGATCCTTCCGCGAACACGATCATCGGTATGACGATCGATCCGGCTCTGCGCGACCGGATTCGAGTTACCGTGATTGCCACCGGCTTCAAACGTCAGGCGGCACAGCCCGGCAATCCCTCCGTGCGAAAAAATCCAATCTTCCCGGATCCGAAGAAACCGGAAGAAGCTGCAGTTCGCAAGCCTTACTTTCCTGCGGCCGCAGCTCCGCTCAAGAAGGCCGTCGGAGGCGATGAGCCTCTGCCGGAAGCGCAGGCGGAGCCGGAAGCAGAGGAAGTTCCATTTCAAATCGGCGGCAAGATCGATCTGAATAATATGAGCGTGCCTGCGTATCTGCGCAAGCAGCACCGCTGATGCACTGGATCGTCTGGATCGTCGGCGGTGTGATTCTTGCCGCAGCCGAACTCTTTCTGCCCGGACTGATCGCGCTTTTCCTCGGGGGCGGGGGAATTGTAACCGGCGTGCTTGTGTACTTCGGTTACCTGGACAATGTCATTTCGCAGTTGTTTGCATGGGTCTGCATCTCATTTGCTCTCTTCTTCCTCTTCCGGGATCAGGTGATGAAGCGTTTTCCTTCGCTGGAAAAGCGGGATGCGGTGACAGAAGACCAGGTGATGATCGGAAAGCTCGTCGATGTGATTGAAGAGATCACTCCGGAAAACCCGGGCCGCGTGCGCGTTCATCAGAGTTCCTGGAAGGCAGTCTCATCGTCCACGATTCGAGCGGGCGAGAAAGCCCGGATCATTGCCCGCGATCAACTCATTCTAACTGTAGAACGCGCATAATCGCCGCGCACGTTCGCAATTCGTCAAAAGAAATTGACAGGAACTTTCGCGGGCGGCAGAACACGTCATGTTTCTCGCAGCGTTTGGTTTGATCCTGTTCCTTCTGTTTCTGCGGCTTACACTCGTCATTGTTCCTCACCAGCATGCGTTCATCAAAGAGCGCCTGGGGAGTTTTGCGGGTGTACTGAATTCGGGCTGGCATATATTGATCCCGATCGTCGACCGCGTTGCCTACCGGCACCTTCTCATGGAAGAAGTGATCGATGTTCCGCCTCAGATTTGTATCACGAAGGACAACGTGCAGGTGGAAGTGGACGGGATTCTCTACATCCGCGTGCTGGACCCGAAACTTGCGAGCTACGGCATTCAGGATTACAAGTTCGCATCCATCCAGCTCGCGCAGACGAGCATGCGATCCGAAGTGGGAAAGCTCGATCTCGACCGCACGTTCGTGGAAAGAGAACGCATCAACGATGCAATCATCCGCGCCCTCGATCATGCAAGCGAGCCCTGGGGCGTAAAGGTTGCGCGCTACGAAATCAAGAACATCATTCCTCCGAAAACCATTCTCGCCACGATGGAAAAGCAGATGACGGCCGAGCGTGACAAGCGGGCCGACATTGCGCATTCAGAAGGCGAGCGTGCGGCCAGGATCAATCATTCCGAGGGCGAAAAAATTGAAGCCATCAATATTTCGGAAGGCGAAAAGCAGAAGAGGATCAACGAAGCTGAGGGCAATGCAAAGCACATTGAGCTTGTGGCGGAAGCGACGGCCGATGCGCTGCGCGCCGTGGCCGAGGCCATGCAGCATCCTTCGGGGTCGCGCGCTGTTCAGATGCGTATTGTAGAAGAATACATCCGGCAGTTCGGATCCATCATTGAGAACGCGCAGACCTCTGTGGTGCCCGTCGGCCTTGCAAACATCCAGGGCTTCATGGCAGGTTTTTCAGAGCTGATGACGAAGGCACAGCAGGCCGCGCCTGCTCCGCAGAAGGAGGCAAACTAATATGGATACCGTCGGTCAATTGATCTTTGTTGTTTTTGGAATCTACGTATTCATCAAATTTGCGCTTTCGATCCGGATTGTTCCGGCGCAGGAAGTCTTTCTCGTCGAGAGGCTGGGCAAGTTTCACCGGCAGCTCGGGGCTGGCTTTCATTCGATGATTCCGTTTCTCGACCGCGTCACATACAAGCTGAACCTGAAAGAAGAAGCGATCGATGTGCCCGCGCAGACCTGTTTTACCGGGGACAACGTGCAAATCCAGGTGGACGGCGTTATTTACTTGAAGGTGGAAGATCCGTATCGCGCTGCTTACAACGTCTCCAACTACCGTTACGCGCTCATCCAGCTTGCGCAGACGACCATGCGGGCCGCGCTCGGTCACCTTGATCTCGACAAGACTTTCGAAGAGCGCGAAAGCCTCAACTCCCAGATTGTCAAGGTCGTCGATGACGCCGCCGAACCCTGGGGCATCAACATCATGCGCTACGAAATTCAGAACATCACACCTCCGAAGTCTATTCTCCAGAGCATGGAAAAGCAGATGACGGCGGAGCGCGAAAAAAGGGCGACCATTGCGCGCTCGGAAGGCGAGAAGACGGCCAGGATCAACACGTCGGAAGGTTTGAAACAGGAACTGATCAACCGCTCCGAGGGCGAGAAGCAGAAGACGATCAACCAGGCAGAAGGTCAGGCGGCCGAGATTCGCGCGATTGCCATGGCAACTGCGACCGGGCTGAAAAAAGTAGCCGATGCGGTTTCCACGCCGGGCGGCGCAGAGGCCATGCGGCTCAGTCTGATCCAGGAGTACCTCGGGAAGATGCAGGGCCTTGCGAAACGGGACACTCGAGTCGTGCTGCCTCTGAATATGGCTGATCTGAAAGAGACGTTAGGCGGTCTTGGTCTGAAAAGCAAAACGCAGGAATGACCGGGCTTCCGCAGACGGAACCGGATGAAATCCGCCGGCGGGCGCTCGATCTGGCGCCCTGGCGGAAGGGACCCTTCGATCTGAATGGTGTACGGATTGACGGACACTGGAAGAGCGATCTCAAATGGAAGAGGGCGCTGGGTTTCGCCGGGGATCTGCGGGGCGCCGACATCCTCGATGTAGGCTGCAACAACGGCTATTACCTGTTCGAAATGCGCAAAGCGGGGGCTGCTTCGGCGGTCGGGCTGGATCCGGTCGAGAAGTTCGAGGCGCAGTTCCACTTTGTCCGCGAGTTCTATCCGGATCCGGAAGTCCGTTTTGTCAGGGCCGGCTTTGAGCGGGCAGGCGAGTTTCCTTCGGATGTGGTCTTCTGCATGGGAGTCCTCTATCACCAGAAGAACGCGGCGCACCTTATCGAATGCCTTGCCGCTGCTATGCGGCCGGGCGGTCGAATGGTTCTCGAAACCCTCGGGCTGGATATTGGCGAGCACTGCCTGATCCCGCGCGGACGTTATGCGGGCGCGTCCGGCATCTGGCAGATACCCGGGCCCGGCGCGGTAGAGAACTGGTGCCGGAGGACGGGGCTGAAATGCGACCTCGCCGATGTATGGGACGCGAGGGACGAGCAGCAGCGAACCGAGTTCGCCGACCTGCCCCTGACCAGTGATTTTTATCATAATGACCGAACCGTAGAAGGCTATCCAATTGCGATGCGCTATCTCTTTCTGGTTCGGCGATGATGGAAACATGCGCTCCGGGGCGCGGAAAAAGGAAGGCCATTTTGTGCTGGAGATGTCTAAGTCTTATATGAGAAAGATACTGCTTATACCCATTTTCTTCTTCGCAACGGCCTCGCTCTTTGCACAGGAAGACGGCGAAGCGAAGGTGCTCGCGCCAATCAAGAAGCTGATCGGAAGCGTGCGATACAGCGAAAAGGCAAAGACTCCTGATGAGAGAAAAGCGCTCGAAGACCGGGCGCTTGACCTGGTCGGAACGGAACAAATGGCAGATTTTCTTCTCGGCGATTTTGCTGCAAAGGCAACGCCGGAGCAGAAAGCAAAATTCGCCGGACAGATCCGCGAATACACGCGCTACAAAGCCTTCCCTCTGGTTCTGAAATATTTCAAGGACATTGACCTCACATACGAACCGCCGGTAATCAAGGGCGACACTGCTACCGTGCAGTCGTCCGTTGTCTACGCCGGTTCTGAACGCGTCAGCTTTTCCTGGGTACTGACGCGCGCAGGAGATTCATACGTCATTACTGACTTCCTCAACGAGAAAGGAGTGTCGACGATGGCCATGAACAAGGCGCAGCAGGTGCAGCCGACGCTGAAGACGAAAGGAATCGCCGGACTGCTCGCAACCATGGATGCTGCGGTCAATCAAGTGAAGAAGGCGGCTCAGCGTTGAGGTTTTCGTCTTCCGTAATTCTCATGCCGGCGCTGCTCTTGTCTACAGCGCTGGCCATGAACTGCCGCTCCACGGTAGTTCGCAATTTTGAAAAGCCGGGTCTCGCAGAGAACGAACTCAAGTATGTGAAGCGGCTCGGCATCGTCGTGGATAAGTCATCGGCAGCGCCGGTAAACGCAGACCTCCGGGACCGCATGCTTGTTTACCGCACGCGCGAACATCTGACGCACCACTCAGAATACATAGTCTATCCGGTAAAGAAGCCGGCGTCGGTTCTCGAAGTCTGCAAGGCGGACGCTCGTCTGAACGGCGTGCTTCTCCTGCGGGTCGTGCGCGAAAAGAAGCTCGAATCCGATTTGTCTCTGAACGTTGTCTCCACTCTCCTTGACTGCAAATCAGGCGAGCGGCTCTGGGAGGCCGAAGGCGCGCGTCATTTTGAAATGAATGATTCCGATTTTGGCACGTTAATTGGAGGGGACGTGAAACGATTTGGCGCGGATGCGCGGATTTACAGCGCGCCGTTCTACCGAATGACATCGGCCCTCTACGAAAAACTGCCCATGCCCGAATTGAAAGAGGAGGAGAGGCTCGAGAAGATCGACGCCGATGCAGAATGAATACGGAAGTCCTGTCTTTTTATCGCTTTCATCACCAGGAAGACCCGGAAGCGGCGGCGCGCGCTTTCCACGAGCCCGCAGAGGCGCACGGCCTCCTCGGCACCGTTCTGACTGCCAGCGAGGGGTGGAACGTAACGTTATGCGGCACCACCGATCGCCTGGCCGCTTACCTGCGGGCGCTTACAAAAAGCAAAGAGTTCCATCCCGAGGCCGCCGAGATCAAACGGATGCGGGTTGAGACTGCTCCCTTTCGAAAACTCGTTCAGCGTGTGAAACCGGAAATCATCAAGTTTGGCGTGCCGGTTGATGTGCGTGACGGACAGGGCACGTACGTCACGCCGCAGCAGATGCACAGCATGCTGAAGGATCACAGCGACGAAATCCTGATGCTGGATGTACGAAATAATTACGAAAAACATGCCGGAACGTTCAAGGATGCAGTGGATTACAATATTGAATCTTTCTGCGATCTGCCCGAAGCGGCCCAGCAGCGGCCGCTGCCAGAGGATAAGACTGTAATCACATTCTGCACCGGAGGCATTCGGTGCGAAAAGGCCGTCCCGTACCTGCGTTCGCTCGGATACAATAACGTTCTGCAGATTGAGGGCGGCATATGGCGCTATCTTGAGCAGTATCCGAATGGATTTTTCCAGGGAAAATGTTTCTGGTTTGATGAGCGTGAAGATGTATGAAGCGCTTCATCGCCTCGCCGGATCGCTCTGAATTTGATCTGGTGGTCGTGGGCGGCGGGATTACCGGCGCCTGCGTTGCATATGAGGCCGCAAGCCGCGGCCTGAGCGTTGCTCTTTTTGAAAAGAACG
>CAZUJO010000079.1:0-11466 GCA_964619995.1 uncultured Leptospiraceae bacterium | reverse complement strand
CTTGAAAGCTGACTGGAAGCTGAAGTGAGAGTGTAAGGGAGGACGGCTGCCGTCCCCGCGAGGGTAGCGAACCAGAGCGCAAAAAACAATTTCAGGTCCAATTTATCAGGGCGTGCCATGGTGCCTGGTTTGCCAATCGCGGAGTTGACGCAACTGAAAAACATTGACGGTGAAGCTGGAGGCAGGACGTAGACCTGTGCGGCGTCTGGTTTTTCTGTTGTTGCTTGGTCTGACTGCCTGCTTCGATTATTCCGAATCGATCTATTTTTCGCCCGACCTGACTGGCTTTGTGGAGATCGAATACATAGTTCCCCTCCGCGCGCATGAAGACACATCTCTGATTTCCTACTTTGAGCTGGACGAAGGCCGGATCAACAAACGCTACACGCAGATGCTCGGACGCTCCGTGAAGGTGGACCAGTTTCGCCGCGAGATTTCAGCGAAGCCGGAGGGACGCACGGGCAAGGTCAACTATCGGATCGCATTTCGCGCGCCGGCCGAACTCGAACGAATCCTCATTGGCAAGACGCGTGTCTACTTCTATGAAGGGAAGTGGGTTGTGCAGAGGCGCATTCCTGGCGCGCCTCCTCTGTATGCTGAAGCGGGACGCGCTGCGCGCCGCATTCACGAACTTACGAGAACCACGTTAGGCGATCACAACCTGAACTTTCTGGTTTTTTATCCCCCGGAATACGATCTCTTTACGAGCCACGGCACAATTGTGCGGCCCGGCGTTCAGAGTCTCAGCGTGCCGCTTTCCTCGACGCAGAACAGCGGGGGGCTCGTCTGGACGATGGAAATCAAAGCAAACCCTCTGCAGCCAGTCGTGCGCCGTAAACCCTGAGCGCTTCGAGATCCCGCGGCGTTGTGCGGTAGTGCAGATTGCGACGCAGGTAGGCCTCGGCGTCGCGTCGGCCGGAAGCGGCAATGATTTCATCAAGGTGAGTCAACCCCTCGGAAAGAGACCATTCGAATACGTCATCCGGAATTGGACGGGATTTTGGATACGCCCAGACGGCAAAGATAAACGGCAGGCCTTCGAGCTCGTTCCACCATTCAGCGAGGTCCCGGATTACAAATTGATCCAGATCGGGCCGATCCCAGAAGGCAAGGGCGGAATCCCCGATGAGCATTCCTGCCTGGCCCGCGCGGATTTTGCCGGGAACATCTCGCGCAGCAATGGATTCGCGCTCCGGGATCCTGCCTTCGGTCTTCTTCAATAATAAAAGGAGCAGCGCCTGAGAGGTTCGCGAGCCCTCGTCCATCCAGATCTTCGCAACGGGAGTGGAGTCGTTCGCTGCGCGTATGTAGAGGATGGAGCGCACGGCTGCGTCCGCGCAGACACCCATCCTCGAGCAGAACGAGAGCTCCGGATGCCTGAGCACCTCGACCGAGCTGATGAGGGCCGTGTCGATTTCACCGGCGACCAGGCGCTGCGCCAGACGCGACGGCACGTCCTCGATGGACGTGGTTCCAAAGCGGGCCGGGTTCATGCGAAAGCCGTATTCCAGCGGTCGGGTGTTCAGGAAAGGGGTCAGTCCCAGCTTCATCCTGCGTTTTTCTTTTGGCCGGTGAAAAAATCCATCGATATACAAAAGGTGGGATTCGGTCTGATATTACTGCTGCTGCTCGGACAGCACGGCGAATCGCCGGGGGATCCTGCGTTTCCGTGGGGCCAGCCGTACGGCGACTGGCGCGTGCAGAAGAGCGCCATGATTCTTCGCTCGGCGCCGGGTGAGCGTGTGGTGGTTCAGAAGAATGATCTGACCTTTGAGTTCTCCTTTCATCTCAAGAAAAAGATCACAGGCGTGGAGACGGCGGTGAAGGAAGAGGGCGGCAAGAAGAAGGCCGTTTTTGACCGCCTGGTACTTGAGCCCGCAGAACCCGTGGAGCAGGCAAAGCTGTACGCAGTCGCGGTCAACTATCCGCGCCTTCCCATGACAGACGAGCTCAAGGAGTCCCTGCGCAAGCTTGGCGCGGCTTCGATTCCCGAGGCGGATCAGTTCAACATCGATCTTCCTTCCACAATCATTCAGGTCACCTGTTCCCGGCACCGGGGCCAGCGCTACCTGGAACGGATTGTCTTTGTTTCGAGGGTTTACTCGCAGCAGGAAAAGGCGGACTCGGACCTGCTGAAAAAAGAGGCGGATCAGAAGATAAAGAGCGCCGTCGAAGAGAAACAGAGCGAGCTTCAATCGGCGCCGAAAGAACCCTCGCCCCAGAGCTGGATGCGTTCGGAAATTGTGCCTCGAAATGAGTCGTCTCCAGAGGGCGCCGCGCAAGTCTGGTCAGAGACGCCATGAAACGAACCGCATTGATTGTTCTTTTCTGCGCAGTGAATTGCGTAACGCGCACGCCCGCAGGCGGGGACGCGTTTTCCTACACGGACGGGGAGAGCTTTCGCGTCACGATCCCTCTCGGAAACAAAGATGTAAACAAGACGGCGGCTGACTCGGCGTCATCGTACGAATTTCGTGAAAAGCCTTCGGAAGATTCTGTCGTAGTTCGCATAACGGTTCAAAACGTTAAGTCGGCAGATGATCTTTTCGCGCCGCGCTACGAAGGTTCTTACCTCAGCCAGTGCAATTGTTCCGTTGTGAAGCGCGGCGTCATTCATGTCGATTCCTGGGCCGCGCGCGAATACGTCCTCTCCATGAAGGACAACAGCCGTACCGGGCACGAACGCCATATAGCGATCGATAAAAAAATTTTCATCCTGAGCGTGATTGGTCCGTCAGATGAAGATGCGCGGCTCACGTCCATGTTCAAGACATTGACGGATTCTTTTGCCGTGCGGGAGTAGCATGGTCGCTTCCACTCAACCACTGAACATCGCGGCTGGAATTCTCAACATCCGCTTTCGCCTGTATGCAGGCCACCTGACGCTCGGCCAGGAGTTGAAACGAAACGGCCAGAAAGAACATCTGGCCATCCGTCTCGGCAAGGGCGACTGCGCGAAGACAGCGTACTTCCTGAAGACAGACGAACGCATCCGCATTCTGCTCGTCTCCCTGGAAACGCCGGGCCAGGCAGCCCGAAGCGATCTATTGCCCGAGGACCGGGCCTTTGAAACGCTCTCAACCTCAAAACTTTCTGAAGTCATTGCTCTCCTTCACAAGCTCGCCCTCGAAGCCGGCGGCATCCTTCGCGCGGGAGTCTATGAAGTCCGCGAAGACGAAGCGCCCGGAGAAGTGCCGGGTCTCTTCCACGCGGTAACCGCGGGCCTTCCTCCGCCTCTCCTGATCCGGGACGGCGAATTCTCTTTTCCCCTTCGATCCGGGATTCCAGCCGGGATTGTCTCAGAGTGGATGTCGCAGACGCAGAGCATGGAATGGCACGAAGGCGATGCGCTCTACGTCCACACCGATACTGCAGATTCGCAGACGCCGCAGGATTTTCACGAATACCTGCGTTCCCATGCCGGCGACTCTCTGCAGATTCCGGAGGACATGATTCTGTTTCGCATTGAATTCGGCGCGTAGCCGCCGCTTTCCCGAAAACGCCTTGATCACTGCCGGAGCGCGCGCCAGACTGGGCTCATGTGGATGTGGCCTGCGCTGATCGTTTCAATTGTTCTCGGAGCTCTCGGACAGATCTTGATGAAGATCGGGATGAAAGCGGCCGGACCCGTTCCACTCGACGCCGGCGTTGCCGCCCTCTTTCAATATTTTCTGCATGCCGTCCTTTCACTCCCTCTCATCGGAGCCGCTGCATCCTACGGGGTCAGCTTCGTTCTCTGGCTTGCTGTGCTGTCGGTTGCTGATCTCAGCCTTGCGCGCCCCATCATGTCTGCGGGCTACATTCTCACGCTGGGCTACGGTTTCGTGGCGGGTGAAGATGTTACGCCCGCGCGTATCTTCGGCACGTGTCTGATCGTCGTGGGAATTGCATTCGTTGCAAAGAGCGGGATGAGAGCATGAAAGCGGCGGTTCTCGAAAAAGAAGCGCGCCGCCTCGAAGTGCGCGATGTTGTGCTGCCGGCAGTTCAGCCCATGCAGGTGCGCGTAAAAGTTCACGCTTGCGGCGTTTGCGGCTCCGATGTGCATCTGGTCCTTCATCGCACCATGCAGGCAAAATCCTACCCGCGCATACCCGGACACGAGTCCGCCGGCATTGTGCTTGAAACAGGCGAGGGTGTAACGCGCGTCAAAAAAGGCGACCGTGTTGTGATCTCCGCCGGAACGTCATGCGGCAAGTGTCCCGCATGTCTCGCAGGACGCGAGAACCTCTGTCCTGAAGTCGGCGTGCTCGGATTTGACGCCGATGGTTCTTACGCGGAAGAAGTCATTGTTCCCGAGAGAAGTCTGTTTCCGTTTTCGTCGAACATCCCTTTTGAACAGGCTGCCATTCTAGCGGACGCTGTTTCCACTCCCTATCATGCGCTCAGGTACGCCGGCCGCATCAAAGCGGGCGAAACGGTCGCTGTGTTCGGCTGCGGCGGTCTGGGAATTCACGGCGTCCTGCTTGCCAGGGCTCTCGGCGCGCGGGTGTATGCGCTCGATGTGGATGCGGGAGCGCTCGCCAATGCGGAGAAGGCCGGCGCCCACGAAGTCATTGATCTGAAAGGCCGCGTGAATGCCGGCAAGATTCTAAAGGAGAAGGGCGGCGTTGACCTGGTCGCTGATTTTTCCGGATACTATAAGAATATAGAGGATTCAGTTCGTGCCATGAATCCGGGCGGCCGCATGGTTCTCGTCGGGATCGGCCGAAATCAGTTGAACTTTGCGATTCCGGCTTCCCTGATCTTCCGCCAGATCTGCGTCTGCGGCTCGTATGGATCGGAT
Organism: uncultured Leptospiraceae bacterium; assembly: GCA_964619995.1. GTDB lineage: Bacteria > Spirochaetota > Leptospiria > Leptospirales > Leptonemataceae > JAEUSB01. The sequence continues at coordinate 6,683 of CAZUJO010000079.1, read as the reverse complement.
TCGCGGGCTCTGCCGGAATTGATTGATCTTCTTGAATCCGGGAAAATCAACCTCGGTCCTTCTATTTCGTCCGTGCACCCGCTGGAAGAAGCACAGCAATGCATTGAGGACCTCGAAAGCAGAAAAGGCAATCCCATCCGTTTTGTTCTTCGTCCCTGATGTGGGCGATGCTGGCACTGGGCCTCATCGCCCTTCTTTCTTTTGTTCCGGGCTCAAACGGGCAGGCCGCAGATGCCGTCAAGGTGTCGCTTCTTTTTCTGGCTGCAGCGGATGCGGTCCGGCCCTTTCGCACAGATCGCCGTGCGTACGTTCTCGCCTGGATCGTTGGTTCGCAGATCGCGCTCTGTTTCACCGGTTTCTATTTTTCTGACGACGCCCTGCGGCATCTGCATGACGGCTTTTACCTTTTGCGCCGCGTCGACGTTTATGTCCTGCCTCCCGGCGCGCTTCCCGCCGTTGTGCCGACGCCGGACTATCACAGGATGATCGGCAGCGTTTACTTCCCTGTAGTGCAGATGCTGGCCGTTGCCGGATCTCTCTTCTCGGTCGAGCGCGGCTACATCCTGGTCTATCATGTCTTACTGGCTCTCGTGTTGAGCGTCCTCGTTCTTCAGATTCGGGGACGTTATGCGCTCAGATACGCGAGCCGGTTTCTCTTCTCGCCTGCCTTCGTGTTTCTAGCAAGCGGCCGCCATGAGGATCTTCTGGCCCTTTCGATTTTCTTTCTTGCGTTTTATCTCAAACCGGCCGCCGGCGGATTTCTAACGGGCCTTCTTCCTTTCTTGAAGCCCGACGCGGGGTTCCTTGTTTTGTTTTCGAGCCGTCGATTTCTTCCAGGCCAGCGCCGGCCATGGATGCGGTTCCTTCTTGCTGCAACGGCATCTGGCGCTTTGCTCGTGTGGTTTTCGCTGGCCGTCTTGATCCAGAGCGATCTGACGATTTCGTCTTTTCTTGCAAACCTGCGTTTTTTCGCAGACTGGTATGCGGGATACAATCCGTTCAGCGCGTTCGGCCCCGAAGCTTTCGTGCGAATCCGCCCATGGCTCGTTCTGATCAGCTGCGCCGCCGTGCTTGCGGCGGTTTTCGCGCGGGCGATCCGGAAAGGCGCGAACCGATGGCCGCGGGTTTTTGATTCGCTCGCGGCCGGCGGTGTCCTCACGGGATTTGCCGCAAGGGGCGTCTGGCATCCCTGGTATTTCTGCTCCGCGATTGCTTCCCTGATTTTTTTGAAAAAACGGAGCTGGGCCGCGCGGATTCCTCCGCTCCTCGTTTTATTCTATCTGCCGATTGCCGATCTTCGTGCGGGAAGGGGATTTTACCTCGCTGAATTTTATGTCGCGGTTCTGGCGCTCGTCGCGCTTCAGTTCGGGCACATTTTCTTGACAGGCCGAAACTCTGCCCGCCCCTGAACTTATGAGCCGGGAAATCGAGAGCCTGCTTCTTTCTCTCTATGATTCCTCAGATGAGAAAGAATCCGCGTACCTTACGAGGCAGCTTTTTCGCGCGATTCCGATCGGCTACCATCCCATGCGTTATGTAGAGTCCCTGCCGAATCCGGCCGTCCGCTGGAAACTTCGGTCCGGCCTTTTTCCCAGCCTCGGGGACATGAAAATCCGTCACGACCTCAAGGAGCTCCTGAATCGCAGCAAGGAAGACGGCGAGATGGATCTCGAAATGGGCGCGTTCCTGATTGCCCGCGGTTCTGAAGAACCCGACTTCCTCCCTGAAGATTTGAGTGAGCAGCTCGACGCGCTTGCGCGTCCGCTGGCCCGCGCCGTGAAGTATGCCGGCGGAGATCCGGAAGGCCGCATGAACCTGTTCCGTTTCTATATGTTTGATAAGCTGGGATTTCAGGGGAACACAGCGGACTACTATGATCCGCGCAACAGTTTCATAACTTCCCTTCTGCGCACGGGCAAAGGCATCCCGGTAACGATCTCTGTTCTCTGCATCCTCATCGCACGCCGCGTGGGGCTTCCGGTCTCCGGAGTGAATATGCCCGGTCATTTTCTCCTGACCTTCCAGGAAGCGGACCGCGTGTGGTTTCTCGATCCGTTTAATTCGGGAGCGATCCTTTCGCGCGAGGAATGTCTGCAGTTCCTTTCGCGTCAGAATCTTCCGGAAGATCCCGCCTATCTGAAAATCGCAGATTCGATGACGATTCTCAAGCGCATGTATCGCAACCTGATTCATATTCACTCGTCGCGCGGAAACCGCGAAGAAGAGCGTCAGCTGCGCCGGCATCTTTTTATTCTGGAGAACGCCGGGGCTGCATCTCCGTGACTCCGCTTCGTCAGATTGAAAGCAGGCTGGGCCGAATCATCGGACAGGACCTGCCGATATTAAAGAAAATCAAGAAATATGTGATCGAAAGCGGCGGCAAACGCATTCGCCCGCTGACGCACTACTTTACGCTCCGTATGCTGGGCGCCGATCACCGCGAATGGGCCGATGTGGCGGCGATCGGCGAGTTGATCCACAATGCCTCGCTGCTGCATGATGATGTGGTCGATGAGTCGGATCTTCGGCGAGGGAAGCCGTCTGCTCCGATTCTTTTTGGAAACAAGACCGTCGTTCTTGCCGGCGACTATCTGCTCGCATGCGGCCTCAATCACCTCTCCACTCTGGAGCATTCGCGTGAGCTTCTCGTGGTCTTTTCGCGCACCATCCGCCTTTTGAGCGAAGGCGAATTGATTCAGATGGAATGGGAAGGCAATCTGAAGATTCCGCCAAAGGCCTACGAACGCATCATCTACTGCAAGACGGCATGTCTGTTTGGCGCAATGACGGAGACAGCGGCTCTGCTCGCCGGAAAGCCCGCGGCAGTCCAGGCTGAATACCGCAAGTTTGGCGAGCGCCTTGGTAGATATTTTCAAATCCGCGACGACTATCTCGACTACTTCACGCCGGCGAAGGAAACGGGCAAAAAGGAAATGCAGGATTTTGAACGGGGGCTCGTTACATGGCCCGTTATGCGGCTTCTCGAAACGAAAAAAGGCGTGGATGTCAAGCTTGCAGCCATCTGGAAGGACCGCCGGCGCAGCCTTCCGAAGATGCTCGATCTCATTGAGGAACGCGGCATCCAGAATTCCGCCCGCCAGTACCTGAAGGCGGAGCTCGACGCGATGCTCGGATTCCTCGCAAAACACCCGGCCTCGGAATACAGGGACCGCATGCATAAAACCCTGCAATCTCTGGCCTTGTAAGGTGTGTATTTTTGAGATTGCAAATGAGACGCAGTCTCAAAAATATGGTCCATGTTTGAATTTGAGAAGCGCTTTCGATCCTCCCTCCTTGCCTGTTTTTTGATTTCGGGCCCGGCTTTTGCTGAGTCGGAATATGCGGAGCATCACAGGGAAGCAAGTGCAGACGGCAGCGTCGAGCTGACCATTGGATTTGCCTCCACAAACGTTTTCCGGGGTGAAGACGAGTTCGCAAGTCGTTTTGAGCAGAAATCATCTTCGTATCGGTCGTTCAACAACGCGCCGGCCTTCAAGCCCGCGCTCGTCTGGCATACACCGGTTGCCGGTCTGTATTTTGAAATCGAACCGGAGCTGGCCATCCGGGGGCGCAAAGACCGCGATACGGACGGGCGGATGCAGTTTTCTCCGGGCGGAGCAAACGTCTGGATGGATTCATACGCGCAGACCTACGTGTCTGGATCAACGGTGCCTGTTTCGACTTCAACAGCGAACAGCACCGTGCTGTCGGAGATTCAAGCGGGCGGCTGGCCCACGAACTCGATTGCTTCCATGGAAGTTTACAAGCCCTACAAAGAACAGAACGGATTGAATCGGCGCGATGAGATTGAGTTCAAAGCAGGCTATGATACGTCGCACTGGCTGGGTGATTTTGGATTCGGCCTGCTGGTAATCAACGGGGTTGGTCCAAAAGGGAAAGAGAATCCGTTTGATCCATCTGCTTCGGACGAAGCCTACCGGCACTCAGAGATTTTCTTTCGATATGCGCCGCCATTTCTTCGCAGCCTGAGTCTAACGTCATACGCCGATATGGTGAACAGCAATCAGTATCATCAACTCTCGTACGCGACGGACTGGGACATCACGAGTGACTTTGAAATTACGTTCGAAGGCGGTCCGGCCTACGCGGTGAATTCAGGCATTCAGGGATGGCACGACGTGACCGGCAGGCTCGGCGTTCAGTATGCTGGTCTTTCTGCCGGAGTCAACGCGGCCTGCCGTCCGAAGCGGGCGTTTTTCACGGACGCTGAAAATACGACGCGCCCTCTTGAATGGGACGGGTCCGATCGTGCTTCGCAGGGTCTTATAACGGATCCATCGCAAAACAACGGTCTTTTCAACGACGCGCGGAACGCATTCATCACGCAGGCAGTGCGTCGCGCTACCGGAAATCAATTTTACACCTACACGCCCCGTCAGAAAATACCCAGATGGATTTACTGGGTCGACGCAAGCTACACCGTGGAGTTCTGATCGTGCAATCCGGTCGTCAGCAGATCCAGCGCGCGGCCTGGAAGGCGGCCGTTCTATTGTTCGCGGGGTTTTTCGGAAATACGCTCGCGGCTTCGCCTCTTGAGGATATGCAGGGGCTCCACAAGTTTGCGGTACAGGCAGCCATTCTCGCGCAGATCGGCCAGCGGTCGAGCGCGGCAGCTGCATTTGCGAAGTATGACGAGGGCTGGTCGAATATTGAAGACGGAGTTCGGGCGGCCTCATTCGCATCTTACAAAGACATCGAGGCGGCCATGGGCGAAGTAAAGTTCGCGCTCGCAGCACAGCCCTATGATCCTGCGGCCGCCGTGCGTGCTCTGCGCATGCTCATGGCAGCCGATGAGCGGTTTCTGGCTCTTTCACCAAACAGTGAGTATGCGAGAGCGCAGCAGGACCGCCGCGAAGCGCTTTCGATGCCTGAGCCGGGAAAGCCGGAGCAAACACCGGCCCAGGAAAATCAAAAACCCGATCAGGCGAAAATGCAGTCTTTGATCGATGCGCTCGATCAGGTCGATCGCGGCGCGGATGCGCGGGACCCTGGCGCCGTGATTGCCGGGCTCAAGCAGTTCCAGTCGCTGTGGCCTGAGTCGGAGGGCGTGATCGCCGCGAAATCAAAGAATGCTTATGCCGACATTGAGAGGGAGCTCGGCCGCGCCATTTCTACGGCGAACTCAGGCAGACTGGGCGATGTGAAGCTGAGCACTGCCGTTATGCGGCAGTCGATTCTGCCTTTTGCAATGCAGTCCGTTAAGTATACCATGTTTGATGCGGCGGGAATTCTGCTGCGGGAAGGGATGGAAGCTCTGCTGGTGGTCGTAGCGTTATTTGCTCTTGTGCGCAAAAGCGATCCGAATCCCTCTCACGGCCGTTGGATCTGGGCCGGCGCCCTGGCCGGCATCGCAGCATCGATCGCCGCGGCGTTCGCGGCCACGGCCTTCTTTGAGCGCATGGCCGCGGGCACGAGCCGCGAAATGATTGAGGGCGTCACAGGATTGATCGCCGCCGTGATGCTCGTCTATGTCGGCTACTGGCTGCACAGAAAAAGCTCGCTCTCTGCCTGGCAGGGCTATCTGCGCGATACCGTGGAGCAGGCCGTGTCGGCGAACAAAATGACAGCGCTTGCCGTGCTCGCCTTCCTCGCCGTGTTTCGCGAGGGAGCAGAGACGGTGCTGTTCTACATCGGCATGGCCCCGTCGATTTCATCGTCGGATCTTTTCCTGGGGCTGGGCGCCGCATCGGCGATCCTCGCTGTGCTTGCATTCATCATGCTGGCCCTCGGGCTCAGGATTCCGCTCCGGCCGTTCTTTCTTGCGGCCAGCATTCTTGTGTACTACATGGGATTTCGTTTTCTGGGAAGCGGAGTCCATGCCCTGCAGACGGCCGGCGTCATCGGCATAACGCCCTTGAGCTTCGTGCCCGCATTCGAAACCGCGGGTCTCTACCCGACTCTCGAGACGTTTGTTCCTCAGATGATTCTCGTGACAGGCATGGTGTTGTTCTGGCTGATCTTGAATTCCCGCAGATCGGAGGTTGTATGAAGAACTGGAATTTCTACACGGGCGCGGCGGTCGCTGCGCTGCTCATGCTCGGCTCACCGGCTTTCGCAGAAAATCGGCACGTGCAGTCCATGAAAGGCGCCCTGGATCGCGTGTCTGCCGACATCAAGGCAGGGCAGTTCGAGAATGCGGCCGGGTCGTTCAAGGCATTTGACGATGAATGGGACAGCGTTGAGGTGTCCGTAAAGCGCGGCTCCAAAAAGGCCTACCGGGAGATTGAATCCGCCATGGATGAAGTGCGCTTCGCGATTCGCAGGAAATCGGAGGCGGACGGCGCCCAGGCTCTGGACAAGCTGCGCAGGCTGCTCGACACCCATGCCCGGCTTTTTCCGTAATTTTTTTGCGGAGAGAGCGATTGAGGGCTTGACGGTTTAATATTAAACTATTATTCTGAAATCACTATGACACTTGCAACTTTCCTTTCTACTCCGGACGACATTGTCCTTACGATCCTGCGCCTTGCGCTGGGACTCGTCATTCTTCCGCACGGCCTTCAGAAGCTCGTTGGCGCCTTTGGCGGGTACGGCTTCAAAGGCACGATGGGGTATCTCACCGGGACCGTTGGTCTTCCCTCCGTGATTGCGTTTCTCGTGATCTTCATTGAGTCCTTCGGCGCAGCCGGTGACCACCACGGTGAACTGGGACGGCGGCGCCC
>CAZUJO010000078.1:467-11530 GCA_964619995.1 uncultured Leptospiraceae bacterium | reverse complement strand
GCTGACCCTGATATCCGCCGCCGCCCTGTGGACGCTGACCCTGATATCCGCCGCCGCCCTGTGGACGCTGACCCTGATATCCGCCGCCACCCTGCGGACGCTGGCCCTGATATCCGCCGCCACCCTGCGGACGCTGGCCCTGATATCCGCCGCCCTGCGACCGATCCTGGTAACCGCCCTGTGGGCGATCCCCGTGGGGACGCTCGCTTCTTTCTGGCTGCGGCCTTGGAGTTTGAGATGATGGCTGTGTTCCCGCCTGCTGCGGAGGTCTCTCTGCCGGCCGTTGAGTTTGACCCTGCGGACGCTCCTGCTGCTTGCGTTCGCCCGCTTTGTTCGAGAAAGTATCAGAAATATCACGCGCCTTCTGGCCTTCGACCAGAGGCTTCTTGATCGTGATCTTCTTCTTGGCCGGCTGCCCTTTGTTATCTGACATTTACTCGGTTACCTCTACTGCTTCTGCCACGACCTTCTGCACATGCCGTGCCGTGGCCGGCCCGAGGATCCTGTCCAGATCCTCTTTGTCCGCTTCCACAAGTTGCTCTACGCTCTTGATGCCTGCGGCTTCGAGGAGCGAGTTGATCCGGGGAGAAAGATCCGGAAGCTCGGAAAGGGCTGTATATTCCTCTTCAGGCTCGGCGGCGGGCTGGCTGAACAGCTGTTCGAGCCGGGCTCTTGCTTCCGGAGATGCCATCTCCTCGTTGAACTGAGAAAGCGTCTTCACGGTCAGCTTATAACCCGTCAGCTGGGACGCAAGCCTTACATTCTGGCCGCCGTTTCCGATGGCCTTGCTCTGCTGATCGTCCGGGACGAGCACAAGCGCTTCGCGCGTGTTCGAATCCGCGCGAACTTCCGTCACCTGTGCGGGCGACATTGCGCTGGAGATGATATCGCTCGGGTTTCCGGTGTCGTTTACGATGTCGATCCTCTCGTTGCCGAGTTCACGAACGACCGATTGAATGCGCACGCCGCGAACGCCGACGCAGGCGCCGACCGGATCGACGTCCATACGGTTGGATTTTACAAGTATCTTGGTACGATAGCCGGCATAGCGGGCAATTCCTGTGATCTCAACGACTCCGTCGTAGATTTCCGGAATCTCCATCTCGAAGAGTTTTTTAACAAACTCTCCGGATCCGCGCGAAAGGGTGACAAACGGACCCGGTTCGCGCGTCTTTTCGCGGCGAAGCTCCACGAGCTTGATGACGGCTTTGACACGGTCGCCCGGACGAAATTTCTCGTTCGGAATCTGTTCGCGGCGGGGCATCACTCCTTCGAGTTTGCCGAGATCCACATACATGAGATCTTTGTCGCGCCAGCGGAGGAAGTAGCCGTTTACGAGCTCTCCCTCTTTTGCTTTGAATTCATTATAGAGGATTTCGCGCTCGAGTTCCTTCAGGCGCTGAAGAAGAATCTGTCGAACGTTTGTGGCGCCGATTCGCGAGAACTCAAACGGGGATTCGGTTACAGCGAGAACGTCGCCCTCCTGAATGCCGGGCTGAATTTTCGCCGCATCTTCGGGTGAAATCTCCTGCGCTGTGTTGAGCACGGGCCGAACCACTTTTCGACGGCAGATCACAGAGATCTCCGGCTTCTCGCGGTCGAGAATGACTTCGAGATTTGCGTCGAGGCCGTACTTCTTCTGGTAAGCAGTGATCAAACTGCCTTTGAACACCTCGATGACCTCATCGCGCGACAATCCCTTCTCGGATGCGATCTCATTTAAGAGATCGAAGAATGCCTTAATGTCCGGTTCTTGATTCGTTTTCTTTTTTGCAGCTCTTGCCATATTCAAAAATCCAGAAATAGATTCGCCTTTCGAATCTTCGACGGATCAAGTCGAAGCTCCTTGAATTTCTGCTTTCTCTTCCGTCTCTTGCCTGCGTAGGCAGTAAACAGATAGAGACCGTCTTCCCCCTTCCCCTGTGAGACCACGACGGCCGTGTCCTCTTTTCCATCCGCCTCTTCATACCGAAGCTTGATTGGAACGTCGCGAAACCGACTCAGCTCTTCCGGCAGCCTGAGCTCGCGCTCTGCGCCCGCGGAAGAAACTTCCAGCGTATAGTTCTCCGCAGTGAGTCCAGCAGGAACGCCGGGGTCCTGCCGCTCCACTGCCTGATCGATCAGAAGAGACAGCCGCTTTGAGAACTCTTCGCAGTCACCGACGGAAACTGCACCTTGCGGATGCACAAGACCATCCAGCTCCACCTGGACGTGGAAGCCGTTCTTGACCGGGTGCAGCTTCGCGCTGAAAACTGCCAGACCCGGCCCAAGCGCCTGGGTAGCTAGTTCCCCGATCATCGTACCGCCTGTGACCAAAAAAAAAAAGCGGGTTCTCCGCGGATGCGGAAAGTCCCACTTCCTCTCTAACCATGAAACTGCACACGGGCCGGGAAGTCAAGTCGAATGAGCCCACAGGGTTGACAAAAGGACGGACGGTTCTGCAATCGAGATATGGCGGCAGCTGGAAAGATCCTTACCGAACTCTCGAAGCTCCCGGTCTCGAAAGAAATCGGCGCTCTCTTCGACGAAGCGTTCGATCATCTGACCGAAGGCAAAGCCAATCCGGGCTTTGCGGCTCGCGTGGCGGCCTGCGCGGGCTGCACACCGGAAATCAAGAAGCTTGCCGAAGAGCTTGAGAAGGGCTAGGCGTTTCATCCTTGTCAGCCGGGTCAAAGCGCGAAAATTCGCCTTGTGCGATTTTCAGCTCTCCTTTGCGCTTTCCTGGTCTTCGGCGGATGCGCACGATTCCGCGTTCAGGAACTAAAGCCCGCAAGAGTCTTTGCTGTTCCCCTTCTTTCCGCCTTTCCGCACCTTGCGAAAGGAACGGATGAATTCACGCGGCCCATCCAGATTACGGGCATCGCCGCAAGTCCCGCCATCCTTGGAAATCGCATCTACATTCCTGATGCAACCGCGGGCCTCGTGCGCGTGTTCAAAAGGAACGCAGACCAGCCGGACATCATCATCGGTGATAAGCTCGAAAAGAACTCCGAGGCAGATCTGATCCGCGTTCGCGCAGGCATTCCGGGTCTCGCTGTTTCGGATGATGACGAAAATGTGTTCATCGCTTTTCACGAAGGCACACCGCCCGATGAGAAGACAGAGCCGGAGCCCCCGCCGGAACGGCGCACAACAGACCGCTTCAATGCAAACGCGTTCATGGATACGCCGGCGCGCATCGTGCACATCAAAGAGGACAAGGTTGCTTCGACGTTCGGGCGAGAAGGCAAGGATGGACCGGCCTTTGAGCGCATTTTGAAGATGCACGCGCAGGAAGGACTTCTGTATGTCTTTCATTCCGTGGGGAATGCGCGCCAGCTTTCCGTGTTTCAGAACGACAAGCGCATTCGTCATTACGAGAACTTTTCACTCCCGGAAGCAGACGCCCTGAAATACTTCGTAGATATAGAAGATATGTTTCCGTCGGGCCAGAATGTCATTGTGAGCGCGGTTTTGCGAAACAAGGCAACGTTCGCCCCGGAGCAGCGACGCGTCTACACCTGGGATGGCAAGACATCGTCTCTTCTTTACACGATCGACGAAGACGCAGACCAGTTCGTTGCCGCGCGCCCCGACGGCGGCTTCACCGTGGCCAATTCCGAAGACGGAAACCGGATGCTCTTGAAAATCTATTCACCGCAGGGCGAATACTTGAACAACAGGCTCATCGTCATGCCTGATTTCCGCAACACATGGCGCGAAGTGATCATTGATATGACAGGACGCGTGTTCTCCAACCGGATCTTCAAAGGGAACTTTGAGGTCTATGAATGGAAGTAATCAGGAGCCGTCCGGTTATGCTGAACTGGCTCCGCTGCTTACCTTTGATGAAGCGCGAACGTTAGACGGCGATACGATCCAGCTGGGCATTCCCGAGCAGCAGCTCATGGGACAGGCCGCCGCAGCAACCGTGAACCGCCTGATTACGTCGGGCTGGCTTGAACTTTCCGGAAACATCCACATCCTCTGCGGCACGGGCAACAATGGCGGAGATGGATATGCGATCGCCTGGATGCTCTGCGGATTCGGAGCTGCCTCGCGCGTCCAGGTGTATGCCTCGGGATCTCCTAAATCGCAGGCCGCAGCCTTCTACCGATCTCTGTGTGCGGAGCGACTCTCGATTCTAAGTATCGAAGACTTCAGAAGCGCAGGGCGTTCCGACTTGATCCTTGAATGCCTGCTGGGATCCGGACAGCGCGGAGCGGTCCGCGCACCCTTCGACCTCGCCGCACACGAAATCATTCAGGCACAAAAGCGCGGCGCGAAATTGATTTCTATCGATGTTCCGGTCGGACTCGTGGAAGAGTCGCGCGTGGACTTTGCACAACTGCCGCTGCCGGATGAAATTCACTGCTACGGGCCGGTGAAGCTCGCTGTCGCACTTCATCCTCTGCTGGCAACGCGCGCATTTTCTCTTCCGATTGGTTTTTTGCCGCGCCGCGGCAGCGCCGCACTCTGGGAGGGACCGCCGATTTCGTTCCGCCGCGCCGACACGGATCATAAGTATTCGGCGGGGAGCGCATTGATCATCGGCGGACAGAACGGAATGGAGGGCGCGGCCATTCTCGCGTCGGATTGCTTTTTCGCTGCCGGCGGAGGCATCTGCGAACTGCTGACGCCTGATTCGGAAGCGCGAACGCGAATCCTGGCGGCCAGGCCTTCGCTCATGGTCCGCGGCCTGTCGGAGGGCGCGCAGATCAAGGCGGCAGCCGTTCTCATTGGGCCCGGCCTCAGACTGACCGATCCTTTCGCCGATCAGATTCTCTCCGTGCTGTCCGGATTCCAGGAAGGCACGAAGGTCATCCTCGACGCGTCCTCCTGTGCGCTCGCGCTCGACCCACGTTATCCGGCATCTCTCAAGAAAACGACGATTCTGACTCCCCACGGCGGAGAATGGTCTCGAATTGGCGGAAGCGTTCCCGACTGTGTAGAGTCGTTTAAACGCGCTGCGCTTTTCGCGCGGCAGATCGGCGTAAAGGTGCTCGTCAAGGGATCGGTCAGCGTTTTGTTCGAAGAGACTTCAGTAGTTTACGCGAGACCGAACGGATCGCTCGCAGTCGCGGGCAGCGGGGACTGCCTGGGGGGAGTCATTCTTGCAGCTCTGGCAAGACCGGCAGGATATTCGCCGGCCAGATCCGTTTGCTCCGCGATGGACCTGATGCACCACGCCCTGCGCGGAAAGACGAATCCTCAAGCATCCGAATTCGCAGAGCTCATTCGATCGGCCGCGGCCGCTTGATTCGCAGCCCTTCCTCTGCTACGCAGCGATCAAGACCAGAGCATCTTCGCGCCGATGGCGATGATGAAGCCGCCAAAGATTCTGCGAAGCATATCCGGCTGCAGCGAGGTGGCAAACTTCGCGCCAATGAATCCACCGATCACAAACCCGGCAGCGATCCACGCCGCGGCCGGAACATTCACCGCTCCGGCACGGTAATACACGTACGCTGCAAGGGCGCCGATCGGAGGAACCATCGCTGCAAGCGTGGTTCCCTCTGCCTGCTGCTGCGAAAAAGCGAACACGTAGACGAGCGCAGGCACAAGCACGACGCCGCCGCCGATTCCGACAAGACCGCTGATGATGCCCGCAAGAAAGCCGAGGAAAACAAAGGCCAAACCGTTCATATAAATCCAAAAAAATAAAATTCCAATCCGGGGTCAGCAGGATATCGGCCTGCGATACTAAAATTTATTAAACTACTTCGACCGGAATAGCCGACGAATGCGTCAGTCTTCCGGAACACAGTCGCGGATCACACGGCTGATTTCGTTCATGGAGAAGGGCTTGGCAAGCACGGCGCAAATGCCTCGTTCTTTCATCTCGTCCGGGGAAAAACCCGGAGAGTACCCCGACATCAGGACGACCGGCAGCCGTTCATCTGCCGCCCGGCCCGCTCGCGCGAGCTCAAGCCCGCCCATGCCGCCAGGAACCGTGAGATCGGCGATCAATGCCGCATAACGATCTCCGGCGTTCACGCTGGTCTCAATTTTTGCCAGAGCTTCCTCTCCGCTCGCCGCCTCATCCACGGAAAATCCGCGCAGCGCAAGGAGCTCCGCCAGGGATTCGCGCATTGCGATTTCATCGTCCATCACAAGAATGCGCAGACCAGCCGGAAGCACTCTGTCTTCGGCCGGCTCGGCGCTCGCGGGAGCCTCGGGAGCGCGCCCGGAAGGCAGAAGAAAGTACAGAGATGCGCCGCGTTCGGCAGCCTCAGCATCGAGCACGCCGCCATGCCGGCGAAGAATGGAATAGGATGTGGCGAGGCCCAGACCGCGCCCCGGCCCCTTCGTGCTGAAGAATGGATCAAACAGATGCTCGCGAACCTCATTCGATATTCCAGGGCCGGAATCCCGGAAAGCGGCGCGGACGTATGAGCCCGCAGCCAGACCTTCAATGTTGTCGGCCCCGATTTCTACGGACTGCGCCGACACTTCAAGGATGCCGGAGTCCGAGCATGCCTGGCGCGCATTAATCACCAGATTGTCCACGACCTGCTCGATTTGCTCGCGATCGAACACTGCATGGAGAGGCTCCGGGGGGAAATTAAAGACGGCCTTCATCCCGGAGCCGGTAAGAGAAAAGTGGACAGACCTTTCAAGAAACTCCTGAACGTTATGCGACCTGAGATCGGGCGTTCCGGCATGCGAAAACGTCAACAGTTGCGCGGTAAGCTTTCGAGCGCGGTCTATTGTGCCCGAAGCGCGCGCGAGAATCCGTTTTACCTCCGGCTCCCCGGAAATCGAGGCGGCGGCTTCGATGTGGCCGAAGATGCCGCCTAACAGGTTGTTAAAATCGTGAGCGATACCGCCCGCAAGATCTCCGAGCGACCGGAGCTTTTCGTTCCTTTCAACTGCGTCCTTCAATCGTTCACGCTCGGTAACATCTCGGCCGATCCCTACGACACCGGTGATTTCGCCGCTCAGCCAGAGAGGAGAAAGCGATGTTTCAAAAAAACTCGGACCCATGCTCCACTCGTATACGACGAATTCGCCTTTGAGCGCTCTGGCGAGGGCCTCTTCATGCACCTTCGCGGCCTCCGGCCCGAACATATCGCGCGCCGTCTTCCCGAGAAAGTCTTCCGGCCGGCGTCCGGCTTTCTCAACCCAGGAGCCGTACAATCCCGTATGACGTCCCTCTGTATCAAGCGTGTAGACGATTTCGCGCAGCGATTCGACAAGATTCCGGAAGCGGCTTTCGCTTTCCCGCAGAGCCCGTTCTGCCGCGAGTTTCTGGGTAACGTCACGAATGAAAACGACTCGGCGATTTTCGCCCTGCATGGAACGCGTGCTGACTTCGACGGACAGGCGGCTTCCATTCTTTCGGCTGAGCGCCGCCTCAAAGCGGGCCGCATCGGTTCCTTGCGGGTTCCACGATGACTCGATCTCGGGAATCAAGCGCTGCATTTGCATCGTGCGAAGTTCTTCAGACGAGAATCCGGTAAGAGTGCATGCCGCCTCGTTTGTTTGAACAATTTGTCCCGTTCCGTCGAGCAGGCAGAAGCCGTCCATCGCAGTCGAATTGATCCATATCTGGCGCGCGGCCTCATCGCGCTCGCGCCGCCCGAGAATCAGCCAGACCAGCAGAGACAGGAGCATACTCGCGCTGATCCCGGAAATGAGGATCAATGTGTTCCGCAGGGATCGATCCGGCGCGCCGGAGCCCGCGCTTCCACGAAGGATCATTTTCCAACTGCGGCCGCCGAATGCTATGGTGCGCTCGGCGACTCGTACGCTGCCGCCGGAAAACCTGTCATTTGGACCTGAATCAAAGAGGGAAACACCGCTGTCATCGAGAAGGTCGAGATCGAGCGAATCTGCCACCTCGCCCTGCGAGCCAAGAATCCCCTGCATGAAGTCGTGCGCGCGAAACGGCGCGTATGCCCAGCCAAGCAGATTGTTCCTTCTTTCCTCGGGCGTGTTGTGCGGACGGTGGAGATGGTAAACCGGGACGTACATGAGAAAGCCCGGCTGCACATCCGTCTCCGTCTCCTGGACGAGCTTGACTTTTTCTGTCACCGCCGTCTGCCCCTGAAGCATCGCCCGATCCATCGCTTCGCGGCGAATGGGCTCCGAATACATGTCGTAACCAAATGCGCGAAGGTTGCGTCCGGAAAGAGGCTCAAGCAGCACGATAGAAGAATAGGCCGGACGATCCCCGGGCGGCCATATGCGAAAATCGGGAAACCCTTCCGCCCGAATAGCCGCTTCTGTGCTGAGCTTTTCTGCGGGCGCAATCCACTGCGCAAAACCAACTCCCTGAATACCGGGATAATTCTCCGAAAGCCGCTGCAGGTCGGTATACACCCGGAACTCTTCGCGCACCACGCTGCGGCTCGCTGCGAACAAGCCGGCCACACCCCGGAGTACCTGTTCGTAGGATTTCAGCCGCGTCTCGATCAATGCCTCTATCTCGGACGCGCGCGTTTCGAATCTCAGGTGCGCTTCTTCTTCCGCCGCATTGCGCGCGATATGCCAGACAACGCCCGTGACCGTCAGGCCGAAAACGAGAACGCCCGCAGGCACGAAAAGGTAAGCCTTGAAGGCGCGAAACGAAACCTTACTGAGGCTCTTCCATCGCATAAACATGCCTCAATGAAACTGTGCGAAAGCCCCGTCTCGATGTCAAGGGCTTCGCAGGCGATCTTCGCATTCATGCGAAGGCGTTGCCGATCCGCGCAGTCTTCATCGTCTCTGCAATTTCGTCGAGCGCGGCTGGATCGTCGATCGTGGACGGCACCGAATAGGTTTCGCCGTCAGCGATCTTTCGCATGGTCTTCCTCAAAATCTTTCCGGAGCGCGTTTTCGGCAGACGTTTGACAATCGCGGCATTGCGAAACGCGGCAATCGGGCCAATTTGTTCGCGGATCAGATGAACGAGCTCTTTTTCCAGCTCTTCGCGCGAAACAGACACGCCGTCTTTGATCACTACGAATCCGACCGGAATCTGTCCTTTCATGGAATCTTCGATGCCGATCACCGCGCACTCGGCAACCGCTCTGTGCGAAGCGAGGATCTCTTCCATTTCGCCTGTCGACAGGCGGTGGCCCGCGACATTGATGACATCGTCGATTCTTCCGAGGACAAAAAGGTAACCGTCTTCGTCGAAATACCCGCCGTCGCCGGTGAGGTAGTATCCATCGTACTGACTCAGATAAGAGTTGCGAAAGTTTTGCGGATCTTTCCAGAGAGTGGGCAGACATCCTGGCGGAAGCGGAAGCTTGATCACGATATTGCCCTTCTGTCCGCGGGGAAGCTCAGTGCCCTCCTCGTCCAGGATCTTCACGTCGAACCCGAACATGGGCCGTGTTGCTGAACCTGGTTTTGCCTCTACGGGTTCCACTCCCATGAGATTTCCGCAGATCGCGTAACCCGTCTCTGTCTGCCACCAGTGGTCCACGACGGGCACTCCGAGCAGTTCGCGCGCCCACTCGTAGGTGCTGGGGTCCGTGCGTTCACCGGCGAGAAAGAGATACTTCAAACACGAGACATCGTACTTCTTCTTGAGGAGGCCGTCCGGATCTTCCTTGCGGATCGCGCGAAACGCTGTCGGCGCTGTAAAGAGAGCCTTGACCCTGTGTTCGGAAATCACGCGCCAGAAAGCGCCTGCGTCCGGAGTCTTCACGGGCTTGCCTTCGTAGAGAATGGTTGTGCATCCGTGCAGCAGCGGCCCGTATACAATGTAGGAATGACCAACGACCCAGCCTACATCCGACGCCGCCCAGAATACGTCTCCCGGCCGCATATCGTAAACCGCAGACATCGACAGCCGCATCGCCACAGCGTGTCCTCCGTGATCACGGACGACTCCCTTGGGCTTGCCGGTCGTTCCCGAGGTGTAGAGAATGTAGAGCGGATCTGTGGCTTCCACTTCGACGCAGTCCACAGGATGCGCGTCGCGCATCAGATCGTGCCAGTAGTGATCGCGTCCCGTATGCATGATCTCTTCGATTTCCGGGCGGTGATATACAATGACATGTTCGGGTTTGTGGGCCGAGCTGTGAATGGCTTCGTCCAGCATTGGTTTATACGGAATGATTTTCTGTATTTCTATACCATAGGACGCAGATACAATGACCTTCGGCTTTGAATCGTCAATCCGCACGGCGAGCTCATGCGGCGCAAATCCTCCGAACACGACAGAATGAACGGCTCCAATTCTCGCGCAGGCAAGCATGGCAATGACCGCTTCCGGAATCATGGGCATGTAAATGATGACAGTATCGCCTTTGCCCACTCCCATCGCGGAGAGAACGCCTGCGAACCGCGCCGTCTGGTCCAGGAGTTCCCTGTATGTAAATTTGCGGACCGTGCCCGTTACGGGAGAATCATAGATGAGCGCGAGCGCATCGCTGCGGCCGTCGCGGCAGTGCGCATCGAGAGCCAGAAAGCATGTGTTCATTTTGCCGCCGCGGAACCAGCGATAGAATCCGTTTTCGTCTTTGCTGAGCACTGACGAAGGCTTTGTGAACCACTGGACAAGATCGGCCTGCCTTCCCCAGAATTCTTCTCTCGATTCTACAGATTCGCGAAACAGCTTTTCATATGCGCCCATGTTGACGTCTTCGAAGCCGCTTAACGGCGGGCAACGAAATTACTGGAAAGAGAACATGACGTTCGTCATGCACCCGGGTTCACGTCTTTCGTGTCATGCGCGCGCCGAAGGGATCGCAGCCTCTCCTGGTACTGAACGGGCGTGCATCCAACCATAGCGACAAAGTCATGAATGAAGTGGGATTGATCAAAGTATCCGAGACCGGCGGCAACATCAGCCCAGGAGACATCTTCCCGGGCGTCCCTTGATTCCACCTCGGCCAGCGCCTCGTGAATGCGGTAGCGGCAGATGATCCATTTTGGACGCACGCCGACGAATCGATGAAACAATCGCTGCAACTGCCGCGCGGACAGGCACGCCTCCCGGCACAGATCTTCGACGCGCAGCATGGAACGATCTTCCTCAAGACGCCGCACGAGTCGCCCGCAGAGAATCGCATCTTCCGATAGAGGGGGAGCGCCGCGAAGGAAATCGGAGATGATAGAAATCCGCGCGTTCAAGTCTTCCGCCG
>CAZUJO010000078.1:0-457 GCA_964619995.1 uncultured Leptospiraceae bacterium | reverse complement strand
CGCAAACATTGCGTCGTGAACGCCGCGAAACCCGGGCCCCAGCACTTCGAGGGCCTCGACGCGGCGGTCGGTCAGATCCGCAAGACTTCCCGCGTAAAACGGAAATGCGCCCGGCTGGAACTTCACGCCAAACACATGGCTCTCTCCCTTCAGTTCGACCTGAAAGCGGCCTGTAGGAACTCCTACAACTTCGGCGAGTCCATCCTGGAACGTCAGATGAATGCTCGGATGCGGCAGAGTCTCCTTGATTTGAGGCTCAGCGACGCTCCATCGAACATACCAGAAATGACGCACGAGCTGTGCCAGGTCAGCCGGAGGCGCAGTCCGTCCGTGCAGGACCGGAGACCCGGATTGAATCACGCCCCTGGCCGGACCGGGCTGGAGGGGATCGAATGTGTCGCGTTTTTCCAATACGATGCCTTCGAACTATGGTAAGATAAAGAGGTCAAGAGGAGTG
>CAZUJO010000077.1:0-11538 GCA_964619995.1 uncultured Leptospiraceae bacterium | reverse complement strand
TCGTTCCTTGTATACTGGGTTCTGTATTTTTTTCTCGGGATGCGCATCGCCGCGCGGACGCCGCGCATTCATCCGCTCTGGGCCGTCGCCGCCTTTCTTCCGGTGCTCGCTGAATGTGTCGTCAGCAGCTACTACATCGCCTCACCGGGAGACTACAATCATTTTACCCGCTGGACCGTGACGTTATTCGCTATTGCTGTATTTTTGTCCGCGCACTGGTTTGAGCGATTAGAGTCCAAAAAATTCGGGGCCGCAGTAAGCTATGGCGCGGGAATTTCGTTTTCCGTTTATATCTTTCACACAAGCATCCTTCGCCTGCTTTCGATGACACCGGTTTCGATGTCCCTGTGGATTATTCCGGCGCTCCTGGGTTCAAGCTTCCTGTTTTGTGCTTTGCTGGACCGTGCGATTTCGGTATCGTGGATGCGAACGGTGTTAGGCCTGCCGGAAAAGGCCCGTGCCGGGAGATGATACCATGAGGAAACTCAAACATATTGTCGAGTGGGCGTTCGTTCGATCGCTGATCTTTATTTTCGGCCTGATGCCCTACGAAAAGGGCAAGGTCTGGATGGCGGCCGTGACCGGCTGGCTCGGTATGACCTTCGCGGGCAGCCTGAAGCGCCGCATGATGTCTGTTCTTCGCACTGCGTTTCCCGAGCATTCAGACGAGCGCAATCTTGAGATCATCCGCACAACGTTCGAGAACATCGGACACCAGGCCATGGAGTTTTTGACTCTGGAAAAAATGGATCAGGCCTGGGTGGATAAGTATTTCGACTTCGAACCAACGGGAGCCGAAGCCGTGCGAAAGGCCGTGCGCGAAAAGAAGGGACAGCTCTTCGTCCTCGCGCACATGGGCAACTGGGAGATGTTGAATCAGCCCATGACGATTCACACCGGCGTGCATATCAACCTGATCATTGCGCCCATGTCGAATCCGTACGGGGATAAGTTTCTCTGCAACATCCGCAAGAGTCTGGGCACCACTCTCATTTATCCATTTGATGTCGGGCCGAACGTGCTGAAGGCCCTTGCGAGAGGCGAAGCTGCGGCATTTGCGTCGGATCAAAATGCAGGAAGGCGGGGATTGTTCATTCCCTTCCTGGGACAGCCAGCTTCTACACACACGGGCGCCGCAGTATTCTCCTACCTGAGCGGGGCTGAGATTTTCTTCATCACAAACATTCGTCTGCCCGGCGGACGGTTCCGAATCGAAATCCTGCCGATGGGAAGCATCGACAAGAGCAAAGTGAAAGACAAAGAGGAATGCATCCGCGAGTTTACGCTGCGCTATGTGGATATACTTGAGAAGTATATAAGAAAGTATCCTGACCAGTATTTCTGGCTTCACAACCGATTCAAAACCAAACCGCTGCCCGAAGATGAAATCATTCCGCGGCGCGAGTTCTCTCTGGGACCCTATTGAAGCAGAGCCCGGCGAGGCCGGGCTTTTTCAGTCGAGTGTAACCGGATTTCCGGACTTGTTTGCTGCGGGCGCGGGAGCGGGCGGTGCCGGCTTATTTTTCCCCTTTTTTCGCAGCAGTCGGTAGAGTCCGTAGAGAATCAAAAGAGGCGAAATCCAGATCGCCACGTAAGCCAATCCCAGGATGGCGTTGATCACGCCGATCAGAGCCTCGCGAAATGCAGGAATCTTCAGCCCTTCCTGTGCGCCTGGACCCGTTATGCGCACTTCAATCATCATTCTGGACTTGTTATCTGCCTTTGCCGTTTCGGCAGACTCCGTGCCTGGAGTTCCAGGAGCAGGGGTCGTCTGCGAAGCCGGAGCGCCTGAAACGGGAGGGCCCGCAGAGTTGGAGGCGTCTTGATCGGATGGAGGGAGGGCGGCCTTTGTCTTCTCGGAAACGAGTCGGCCAGCTCCGCCGATCTCTTTTACGGTTGCATAGTATGCCGAGGCAGGAATGCGAATTCGCGCCGTGAACTGACTTTCGATTCCGCTGTCGAGACGGCTCTCAACGAGCTGTCCGCGCTTTTCTGCGACGGTAAGAACCGTGAGCCGCGCTTTTTCAATGTCATCCGTGCGGAGGACCAGCAGAGAATCTGCGTTCGACGGTCCCTGTGTGTCGGCGCACGAAACCAGACCTGCTGACAACAGTACGCAGAGAAGTGTTCTCATCCTTGCTTGACCTCCGGAAACTTTGCCACAATATTACCAAAGGACATGATCGGGAGCAAGAGGGTTCACTCAATTTTTCTCTGCGGAATTCTTTTTTTTCCCGTTTGCGCGCCCGCGAAAGAGAGTATGAGTCCCGAGAAAGCCGCAGCCATCACAGCAGCGCGACACCGCCTGCGCGCCATGTTCTCGATGCGTGGCATTTCGTATCCTCCGGCTCATCTTGCCTTCCTTGCCCTCAAGCATGAGAAGCTCCTTGAGGTGCGCGCGAAGACGTCTGCCGGCTGGGTTAAGGTGAAGGCGTATCCGGTGCTCAAGGCCAGCGGAAAGGCGGGACCAAAACTGAAGGAAGGGGACCGCCAGGTGCCCGAAGGAATCTACCGGATCACGAACCTGAATCCAAACAGCAAGTTCTACCTTTCGCTCCGGCTGAATTTCCCGAACACCTTCGACCTCAAACACGCAGATGCCGAGAAGCGCAAGGAACCGGGAAGCGACATTTACATTCATGGGAAGGAAGAATCGACCGGCTGTCTGGCCATGGGTGATCCGGCCATGGATGAACTCTACACAATGGTGATGGACGCAGGAATGCCGAACACAACTGTGGTGATCGCTCCAAACGATTTGCGGAAACGGGGGCCGGTGACGAACATGCGCGCCGCTCCCGGCTGGACTGCAGATCTTTATAAAGAGATCAAAAGTTCGCTCGTCAAATTTAGTAAAATGGAGAAAGTCCGATAAGGCATGGCAGTGGCAGGTCAAAAGAAATCCCTTCAGTCCAGGCTGGGGCTCAAGCCCGGTCAGACCGTTCTGTTCTTGAATCCTCCGGGAGATTACTCTTCCGACCTCGGGGCTCTGCCCGCCGGCATTGAACTCAAGAACGAGCTCTCGGGCGGTTTTCATTTTATACAGCTGTTCACCAAGCACCGCGCTGAGCTGGAAGAGCGGCTCCCTTTCTTGAAGTCGAGTCTGGTGGAGAAGGGGATGCTCTGGGTTTCCTGGCCGCGCAAGGGTTCCGGGATTGAGTCCGAAGTAACCGAGGACATCATCCGCGAAGTGGCGCTGAAAAACGGCCTGGTCGATGTGAAAGTTGCAACC
The DNA here is from genome assembly GCA_964619995.1 of uncultured Leptospiraceae bacterium. Taxonomy (GTDB): domain Bacteria; phylum Spirochaetota; class Leptospiria; order Leptospirales; family Leptonemataceae; genus JAEUSB01. The sequence continues at coordinate 8,306 of CAZUJO010000077.1, read as the reverse complement.
ATCAATGATACCTGGTCGGGTCTGAAACTCGTCCTGCGAAAGCCTGCCGGCTGATCCTTAAAACCGCGAATCCTCGCCAGGGCGAAATGCGACTTTCGCACACGCGTTTCGCCCAGGGCGTTAGGCGGTAATTTCCGTCCGGCCCGAACTCCATTTTCGCTCGACAGTTTCGCACGATCTGTCTAACTCCTGTGTTGCCCTGAGCCCGGAGGAGCCATGTACGATCTGATTTACTTCAACTTCTTTGTCGTATCTATCCTGATCGGAGCTACCTTCTATCTCATTGTAGGCTTCTTCATCCTGCTGATGATTCCGGAGAAGTCGTCGGCCACGCGCATGCTCGGGCTTGCGTACCTCTTTTCGAGCGGTCTGGCCACGGCTTACGTTTTCGGTTACTCGGTTTACCATCCGATGGCTGCGTACCATCGCTGGCTCAGCATCCCGTCCTTCCTCGTGACGCATCCTTTCTGCGCCCAGATATTCTACCATTTTCCGAAGCCGCGGTTTCCCAGAATGGCCCGCGTCATCCTCACGATTCAAATGATTCTCGCAGTCCTGCTCACGGGGCTTTTCGTTTATACATCTTTGAGCCGCGGAAAGGTTTACTCTTTCTCCGGACATTTCTGGGATCTGGACATCGATGACATCACGCGCATTGTCGCGGTGGTCGCGCTCCTGAATCTCCTCAACGCTGTGGTCGCCGGAATTCTGCACATCGTCGTGAACAAAGAAAAGCGCGTCGCCACTTCCATTATGTTCGCAGGCCTCATGCTCGCGCTCGTAGTTCCAACCGTCACGAATATCCTGAGCCGTGACGGTCTGCTGGCGCGCGATATTCACCAGACGCTTCTTGTTTTGTTCTCCATTGTCGGTTTTTTCGTTCTCCTGATCGCGTACCTCAACAGCACGCAGGACAAAACAACATTCATGGTGAAGATCGTCGGGATCAGCCTGGTCACCTTCATGGTTGTGATGGTCTTCGTGAGTTATTTTTCGTTTCAGGACAAAGAGGACGCTTACGACAGCATTCACCTGGAACGCACTTCGCGTCTGAGCATTGAGCCGGATTATCCGGTCGCAGATCTTTCCTACCTGGTTTCCTACGATTTTACAACGGGCAAGCTGGACATGATCCGCGGCAAAGAGTCTGCGGAGAAGATCGACTTCACCGATGTGCGCGCAGAGTTCATTACGACGGCCGTTTATGAGCGCATTCGCGGCCTGAGCGGTTCAAACTGGAAGGCGGGTCTCGAGGAGATTCTGAAGGGCACGCCCGAGGAATTTCAGGGCTACGCCGGTTTCCTGAGAAAGATGGCCGAGCAGGCGTCTACGCCGCAGGAACTCCTGGCGCTTGCAGACGCGCAGTCCCAGCAGATCACGCATCGCGCGATCAAGATTCGTGAGATTCCGGATAACGGGTTTCGCGCGCAGCTTTTGAAATATCTGGAGAAGTTTCCGATCGTTCTTTTTCCATTCGCTTCGGCGATCAAATCCTATCTTGCCGCGCATCCAGACGCAGACGGATCACATTTGAAGCATGACGTGCTGCATTTCTTCAGTCCGCTTCAATCGGAGAATGCCCGGCGTTATCGCATCAGTCCGGGCGATGTGCACTATACGGCATTCAACAAATATGATCCAAAACGGAAGGTAATGTTCGAGGCCGGTTACAACTACCGGGCGTACCGTCAGTTCATCCAGCCGGTCGGTCTGAAGCTGACCTGGATGTTTTTCGGAATCGTAGTGTTCGTCATTGTAGGATTTCGCCTCTTTTTCCTGGGCACGCTGGTGCGTCCGCTTGAGTCTCTGCTTTCCGGCGTTCGCAAAGTGAACAAGGGCGATCTCGGGGTCCAGCTTCAAGTCGGGGTGGCGGACGAGATCGGGTTTCTCACAGAGTCGTTTAACGGTATGGTTTCCTCCATCCGGACGGCTCGCGAAAAATTGGAGCGATACGCGGACGAACTTGAGGAAAAAGTCAAAGAACGTACAGCCGAACTGACTGAGACTCTGCAGACGGTTCAGGCTCTCAAGAGCCAGCAGGACGGAGACTACTTCCTCACTTCTCTCTTGATCAAGCCGCTCGCGCGAAATACAGCGCGAAGCGAAACGGTGGCCGTCGAATTCTTGATGGAGCAGAAGAAGAAGTTCGAATTCAGAAAATGGAAAGAGGAAATCGGCGGCGACTTCTGCAGCGCGCACACGATCGATCTGCGCGGGAAAAAATACACGGTCGTCATCAACGCCGACGCCATGGGAAAATCCATTCAGGGAGCCGGCGGCGCTCTCGTGCTGGGAGCCGTGTTTGAATCAATCATGGAGCGCACGCGCGTTCTGCCTTCGCAGAGAGATCAATCGCCGGAACGCTGGCTGAAAAACGCATTTCAGGAATTGCACGGTATCTTTGAGAGCTTTGACGGAAGTATGCTGGTTTCCATGGTGCTGGGTCTCATTGACGATGAAACAGGCCTCCTTTACTATGTAAACGTAGAACATCCCTGGACGGTCCTTTACCGCGGCGGACAGGCAAGCTTCATCGAAAAGGAGCATACGTATCGCAAGCTCGGCGTAGCCGGCGTGGAAGGCCAGATTCGCGTGCAGACGTTCCAGCTCGAACCGGACGATGTTCTGATCCTTGGATCGGACGGACGCGACGACATCGAAATCGGAACGGCGGCGACGGGCGAACGGATCATCAACGAAGATGAGTATCTCTTCCTCAGAACCGTGGAAGCCGGCCATGGGCACCTTCCAGAAATCCGCTCTCACATTGAGGAGCAGGGTCCGCTCACGGATGATCTTTCGCTCATTCGCGTGGCTTACCGCGCGAAAACAAACGAAGCCGCGCCGGACCGCGAGGCTGCTGTGGCAGCGTTGCGCGAGCGGGCAAAGGAATTCATGCTCGAGAAGAGATATGCGGAGGCATCCCAGGTTCTCGGCGATGCGATGCAGATGGACCCCCGCAGTCTGAAGACAATTCGAATGCTGGTCCGGCTTTTTCTTGATCAGAAGGATTACGACCGCGCCTTCCAGCATGTTGAGGATTACATCTATCTGCGTCCCATGGACACAGACATGATCTACCTGGCATCGTACCTTGCGAAGAAGATGAAGCGTCTGAGAGATGCCGCCGAATTTGGTGAACGTGTGCGTCTCCGTGCTCCGGAGTTTGTGCGCAACCTGCTGAATCTTTCAGAGGTGTATGCGCGTCTGGGCAACAAAGACAGATCAACCAAGCTGCTCAGGGAAGTGCTGCGCCGGGATCCGGAGAATCGAAAGGCCCTTCACCTCAAAGAGATGATCGGCGACGGCGCAGAACTCTGATTGGGCGCAATCACGGTCTCACCGATTGATGTTTGCTCTTTGATTCTCAATTGTTGAACCCTGCTTCATTGTTTGTCCTGGGACGCCTGGAATCGCATGGATTTTTCTGTTCTGCTTTTCATTCTGGTTCTCGATGCACGATCCGGATTTCAAAGCACTGTTCGAGGCAGTTCCGGGCGCCTATCTGGTGTTAGCTCCTGATTTTCGGATCGTCGCTGTGTCCGACGCATACCTGTCGGCGACGATGACGAGACGGGATGCAATCGTAGGCCGACCTCTGTTTGACGTCTTTCCCGACAATCCCCAGGAGACCCGCCCAACCGGAGTGGGAAATTTGCGAGCCTCTCTCGAGAAGGTTCTGTCCACGGGCCAGACCGATCCCATGGCCGTGCAGAAATACGACATTCGCGCGCCCGACGGTTCGTTTGAAGAACGGCACTGGCTCCCCATAAACAAACCTGTGGTTGTGGAAGGTAAAGTTTCCTATATCATTCACTGTGTGGAAGACGTGACCGACTTTGTTGCGCTCAAACAGGAGCGGGTTCGACAGATCAAAGTGGCGCAGGAGCTTCAGAGCAGAGTCGACCAGACGGAGAAACTCCACCAGGCTCACAGAATGCAGGCCATGGGACAGCTGGCCGGCGGAGTCGCGCACGATTTCAACAACATGCTCGCCGTCATCCTGGTGTACTGTGATCTCATTCTGAAACGATCTGATCCCGGGGAAACCGCCAGGGGTCTCGCGCAGATTCGCGCCACTGCGGAAAAAGGGGCGCGTTTGACTCATCAGCTGCTGGCGTTCAGCCGCAAGCAGGTCCTTCGGCCGGCCGTGTTGAGCGTGAACACCGTCCTGCGCGACATGGATCCGATCCTTCGCCGCGTCTTAAACGAATCCATAACCGTGGAATGGATTCTTGATCCGGATACGGGAAACATTCTGGCTGACGTAACCCAGATTGAACAAGTTCTCTTAAACCTTGCGGCGAACGCACGCGACGCGATGCCCGGCGGAGGGACGATAACATTCGAATCGCATAACGTACAACTGGATCAGGTTTCGGCGGGCGGCGATCCGCCTGCGGAACCCGGCGAATTTGTTTCGATCTGCGTGCGCGACACAGGACTGGGAATGGATGCGACCACCCAGGCACGCTTGTTTGAACCGTTCTTTACGACCAAGGGCGCAGGCAAGGGGACGGGGCTGGGTCTTGCCATCGTGCACGGCATCGTTGCTCAGAACAAGGGAACCATTCTTGTAAAAAGCGAGCTTCAGAAAGGCACGGCGATTACGGTCTTCTTGCCGCGGGTGCACCAGGAAGTGGCGCGTCCGGCAGAAAAGGTTTTGTTTTCATTTGAACGACGCTGCGCGCGCATCCTCGTTGTGGAAGATGATCCGGAGCTGCGCGATCTGATCGGGTTGATTCTCAGTGAGAGCGGGTTTGAGGTAGAACGGGCCGTTCACGGACGGGAGGCACTTGCCAGGATGGAGTCGGCCTCGTCTCCGTTCGATCTGATTGTTTCAGACGCCATGATGCCGTCCATGACGGGACCTGCCATGCGCCGGGAAATGGAGCGGAGAGGCTTTCGCACTCCAATACTATTTATTTCCGGTTATACCGATGAAACTGTGGATGCGGGGCATTTTGAAAGAAGCCTTTTCCTTGAGAAGCCGTTCCGTTCAGAAGAGCTCCTTGAGAAAGTGCAGACGCTGCTGCAGACTTCCTGAAATCGCCTAACGTTTCTTTTCGTTTTCGTCCAGCGTGTTCGACATCTGCTTCATCGGACCTTCGATGATCGTGCGAACATGCGCTGCCAGAGCTTCGGCATCCATGTTTGCGTAGGCTTCCGCAGGAATCGCATCATGCACTTCTGCCTGGACCAGTCCCGGATAGATCCGCTGCACCCAGACCTTCTGTTTCGCCGGCATGATGTGATGAGCTCCCCAGATCGTGATCGGCTGGATGGTCACGTTCGCTTTTTTTGCGAGAATGAATCCGCCTTTCTTAAAGGGCAGCATGCCCTCGTGCGGGTTTTCGCTTCGCGTTCCTTCCGGGAAAATAATCACAGAGGCGCCGCCCGCGATCCGGTCAGCGGCATGGAAAAGGGATTCCATGGCCTTCTTGCGGTCGCCGCGTTCCACAGGAATGTATCCGGCGCCCGTCATGCCCCAGCCGACGATCGGGATCTTGAAGAGTGAGGACTTTGCCATCCAGCGGAATTCAGAGTCGAGCATGGAGTAAAAGACCGGGATGTCGAACATGCTCTGGTGGTTCGCCAGATAGATCACAGGGCCGCCGCGATAGAGCTTCTCTTTGTTCTTGATGACGATCTTGATTCCCGCGCAGAACGCAAGGGCGCGGCCCCACAGACGAGCAAGAAAATGCACTGCCTTTCGCATGCGAAAAATCGCAAACGGCATCGCGAAACTCCCAATCACGAGTGTCACGCTTAGAAGCAGCGCCCAGAGAAACAGGGAGAAAAGAAGGTTTCCGAAATTCGGCGTCTTGATCATCGGAGCATAAGTTGAAAGCAGTTCCGGGGCCGGTCAATCGTAAATTGAAGGCGGGGGTGTTTCAATACGCTCGAGCTGCTCTACCAGATCTGCGATCTGTGTGGCCCAGTACTGTTCTGTCCCGAAGCCCGGGAACGCGCCGGGAAAAGCGGGATCGCTCCATCGCCTTGCAATCCATGCGCTGAAATGGATGTAGCGCAGAGCGCGGAGGTGTTCGACAAGACGCAGGCTGCGCCTGTCAAAATCGCGCATCTGTTCATAGCCGCTGACGATCGGTTCCAGGTCCTCAGGATCTGCCGCGAGAAGCCACAGGTCCTGGACGGGCGGGCCCATGACCATATCATCAAAATCAATCAAGAACGGGCCTTCGCTGCTCCACAGAATATTTCCTCCGTGGCAGTCGCCATGGAGACGGATCTCTTCGAGCGCGGGCATGAATTCAGATGCCTGCATGAGGGTTCCACGCAGCTCTGCGGTGTGTTCACAGATGGTTCTTACCAATTGCGCATAACGTTTACTCATGTGGGCCGGAATCGAGTCGGTCTCAAGAAGATAGGTCAGGGGCGCAAGGCCGTAGGTGTCTTCGTTCAGCCGGAGGCGCGCTTTCGCGGGACTGCGCGATCCAACGTTATGCACCCTTGCAAGGAGCCGGCCGAGCTGTTCTCTTTCCGAGCTTCCGTATTCATCAAGCTGGCGGCCTCCGACCCTTTCAAACAGGGCGAAGAAAATATCGCCCGCGCGGCCGAGCGTGCTTCCCTCCGGAAGCGTTATGGGGGCCGCGCAGGGGATTTCCTCTGCGCGAAGGTCGGCGAGGAATGCATGTTCTTCAAGGATCTGTTCTGCGCTCCATCTTCCGGGACGGTAAAACTTCGCGATGCGAAAACGCTCGCTGCGATTCTCGCTTTCTGTGTCGATTTCAACTTCGTAGACGCGGTTTTCGAGGGAGTTGCGCTGCAGACAGCGTCCGGTGACAGGGAGGCCCGCTTCCTCGACGGAGGTGAGGATGGTTTCCGGCGTCAGGCCGTAAAATGACTCTCCGTCCATGCGGCCAATGTGGCATGGACGCGCCCTGTGCCAAATCGTTTCGGGGCGGGATTCCGGATTGACCCTGAGCAAAAACGGACTCTTCTGGAGTCATGGCGTCTCTCCTGTACTTCGGTGACCCGATGTGTTCCTGGTGCTACGGATTTGCTCCGGTGCTTCTGCGCATCCGCGATGAGTTTGCCGCGCGCGTGCCGATTCAGGTGGTGCTGGGCGGTCTGCGTCCGGGGCCGCATGCAGAGAAGCTCGACGATCGTCTCAAAATGTTTTTGAAACACCACTGGGAAGAAGTGCACAGAACGACGGGCCAGGAGTTCGGATATCGCATCTTCGAGCGCGATGACTTTGTCTATGATACAGAGCCGGGCTGCCGCGCTGTCGTGGCCGTGCGCCGCATGAATCCAGAGCTGCTTCTGGATTTCTTCTCGGAAGTGCAGGAGGCATTTTACCGCGACAGCCAGGATCTGTCTGTAAGTAGTACGTATATTCCGATTCTTGAGAGGCTCGGTATCGCGAAGGAACGCTTTCTGGAGCTCTGGCAGTCATCCGACGTTCAGGCGGAAACCTGGAAGGATTTTGAGTTTGCAGCGGCCTCAGGCGTGCGCGGTTTTCCAACTTTGATTTATCTCGACGGCGAGCGCGGTCAGATTCTATGCCGAGGTTATCTCCCCTACGAAGATGTGCGTGAGCGCATTGAAATCTGTCTGTCCACGCACAAACCCGTTATGAAACCGTCGGCCGAAGCCTGCAGCATCGACGGGGAGATTTGCTAACGGCGAAGGTCCATCAAGAGACCGCGGATTTCTGCGAAGTTGCGCATGGAGGCGAACGCGGAATTCTCCGGCGAAAGCATCACGAGCGCCATGCGGTGCAGCTTTTCATCGATGATCTTGATTGTGGATAGTTCCATTTTGTTGCGGGAGAATGTGGCCGGGCGCGTCAACTTCTCAACCCGCACCGCTTCGTCCAGGGTCTGCTGCGCAATGGCCCGGACGAGATCCTGGTAAGCCGTCATATTTTCGCGCGTTGGGTTCTCGATGAGATCGCGTTCGGCCTGGGGCATTTTCGACCAGAGGATTTGCAGCGAAGCCCGCTACGGAGTTCTAGCGGGAATGACTTCAGCGAGCAGATCGAGAAAACTGCTTCGCTCTGTGGTTGCCGAGTCGCTCTGCGATGTCTTCGCAGAAGCGCCCGCGCGTCCCCGAAGGGATCCCGTTTGAATGCCGACTTTCACTGGTTCGAACATCGGCAGAATCTCAGGACTCCAGTAGAACTTTTTGCTTTTGGATAGACACCGGCCCGCTGGAATCTGGACTCAGCGGAATGGAAACGGGGAAATTCGAATACGATTACGTCATCATTGGTTCGGGTTTTGGGGGCAGTGTTTCCGCCATGCGCCTGGCGCTATAGGGCTATTCGGGGGAGTTTCTAG